>JADFJI010000268.1 GCA_022566235.1 Chloroflexota bacterium | reverse complement strand
ATCGTTGACGACCTTGAACCGGTCTAAGTCAAGGAACATCACGGCGAGCATGTGCTTGTTCCGACGCGCCTGAGCCAGCGCCATGGTGAGGCGATCTTTGAGCAACGTGCGATTGGGCAGGTCGGTGAGGGCGTCGTGATACGCCAGATGTCTGACCGTCTCTTCCGCCAGCTTGCGCTCGGTGATCTCCGTCTCCAGTTCTTCGACCTTCTCCTCCAGCGAGCCGTTGACCTCCAGCAACGATTCAGTCATCTGGTTAAGAGAGGTGCCCAGCCGGGCCAGCTCCTTCGGCCCCGACCCCATCCCCCACCTCCTCCCGCAGTCGTCGGAGCACCTGGGGATGCCTATCCAGCTCCAGCAGCAGCCAGGTCATCAGGGAGCCGGTAGTATCCTGGCCGTCGAACAGCAGGCCCAGGATGTGAGGCACCATCTCCGCCTCCTCCTGCCCCTGGGCCAGGGACGTCAACAGGTTATCCCCTTCACTTTCCCGGGCCCTTTGCATTGCGCCGCTAATCCAGGCCTCCAGCCTCTGGCGTGCGCGAAGGGCCCGGCCATATGCCATCCAGGGCAGGTCCCACTTGAAGGGGGTCAGCAGGCCCCGGGAGAGGGTCTCGAAGTCGATGGCCAGCCGGTCCGTCTGCCCTTCGGCCGCTGGGCCTATGAGGGCTCGGGCCACCATATCCAGGGTCAGCCGCCGGCACTCGTCGAAGGCCGTGATCTCGTTTTTCTCCGACCACTGCCGGATTCGGACCTGTATCCGTTCATTGACGATGGGGTAGTAGCCCTCGACGGCCTTGCCCCGGAACCAGGGTGCAAGGAGGTCTCGATGCCGCCGGTGGAGCTCTCCATCCTCCATTGACAGGCTTCCGGGGAACAGCCCGCCGACGAAGGCCCCGTACCCTCCACCCCACTGGAAGTGCTCCCTGTGAGACCACAGTATGAATCGGTTGGCCCGCGGCCCCAGCATCACCACCACCCTCCGCCCCATGACCCTGGTCTTAAAGATGCTGCCGTAGCGCTGCAGGTGGGCCTTCACCCACGACTCGGGGTTACGCACCCAGCCGATGGTCTCGCCGATGAAAGGCAGACCGTAGGAGCCTGGAGGAACGGATTTGTCCTTCACCCTAGCTGCCCCGCCTGTAGAGGTGGGCCAGGGGATTCATCCCCGGGGTCGAGGCCTGATACCCCACGGCCTCCTCCCCGAAGACCTCCCTCAGGACCCGGTCTTCAGTTCGATTACGGGCCAGAATCGTTCCTCCCAGCACGGCCCACAGGGGTGCCAGCCACCACGCCTCCGCATACACAATCATGCCCAGAAGCTCCGTCACCAGTGCCAGGTGAAGGGGGTGCCGCACCAGTCTATAGACCCCCGATCTCGTCAGCTTGTGGCCTTCCCTTATTATGATCGCGCCGCTGTATCCCGCTCCCAACTGGCCCAGGGCCGCGAACCTCATGCCCGTCCCCAGCACCAGCAAACATCCACCGGCGATCACCGGTGCCTGTCTCGGGTCGGAGAATGCCAGATACACCAGGGTCGTAATCCAGATGGCCAGGTACAGAACGAACATGGCCAGGGTGGAGCGAGACCCGCTGCTGTGCAGAATCCGGACACCCCTGGACCGGAGCTCGAGCCAGAACTGGGGTACCTGTCGGACTGAGGTGATAGATAGGAAGGTCCAGAATTCCCAGGTCATCAGGCAAGCCCTCGGCTGTTCCTAAGTCGGGTCAGGCGGCCTCTGCCGCCGCGGGAACGCTTTTCGGCGACATCAGCCCTAGGGTCCCATTCGCTCCAGAAAATCGAGCGCTACCGGCATCTTGCCACACCTCTACCAGTATTTAGTAGCCGAAATCAGCGTAACGTTCGGTCGAGTGTCGTCGGGAGTCCGTCTTTTCCGCATTGGAGGGACGGGGGTACTGTCCCGACAAGTCCCGAGTATCGGGACAAGTCGGGACCAGAATCCCCTTTCCCCCTTCCAGAAAAGGCCTGTCCTGCCTGCCATCGAAGGGAGCTTGACGAAGGGAAGGGGGGACGGGGGGGGATGGTCGAAAAGATTGTCTGGCACCTCACGAGTGCATATCCTATACGGGGCAGACATTATGACGCGGTTTTCTGCAAGCAAGCACTAGTCCCCGGCTTCCTCCAGGGCATAGGCCTGGTCCAGGAGCTCCACAACGTGGTAAGACCGCCCGGGAAGGCCCGCCTTCTTCAGACCCAGGTCCAATTGCAGCATACAGCCGGGGTTGGCCGTCACCACGATATCCGCATCTGTGGAGGCCACGTCTTTCATCTTGCTGTCCAGAATCTGCATCGACATCTCACGCTGCACGATGTTGTATACGCCGGCGGCTCCGCAGCAGTTGTCGGAGCCCGGCATCTCCACCAGCTCCAGGCCCGGGATCGAGCGTAGCACTGTGCGGGGCTGCTCCTTGACCCGCTGGGCATGGACCAGGTGGCAGGAGTCCTGGTATGTCACCCGCTTCTCTATCCATCCCGATGGTGGGTCCAGGGGAAGCTCCGCCAGAAACTCGCTTATGTCCTTGACCTTGGCCACGAAGGCCCGGGCCCGAGGAAGATAGTCAGGGTCATGTTCCAGCAGCTCATCGTACTCCTTGAGCATCGCCCCGCAACCCGCAGAGTTGATTACGATGGCGTCCACCGCCATCACCTCGAACGCCTCGATGTTTCGCCGGGCCATCTCCCGGGCCACCTCCCTCTCCCCGCTATGGACGTTCAGGGCGGCGCAGCAGCCCTGGCCCCTGGGTATCACCACATCGCAGCCGTTTCGGGTCAGCACCCTCAGCGTGGCGGCGTTCACCGGCCCGAAAACCAAGGGCATGATGCAGCCCGAGAAGAAGCCCACCCTGGCCCGAGGCTTCCCCTTGGCAGGAACGAACTCCAGATCGACAGGAGGGTAGGCCTGGGTTGACAGCGAGGGCATCATCGACTCCATCTCGGAGAACCTGGCTGGCAGAAGCCGCAACAGCCCCCAGCGCCGGACCAGGGCCTGAAGCCCCGTATTCTGGTACATCCGCATCAGGCCAAAGGCCAGGTTCAAACGCCATCTGTAGGGAAACATCTGCCTGAACACCAGGGAGCGAACGGCTGCCCCCCACCCCGATGCCCCGGCTTCCTCCTGGATTCGGGCCCTGGTGGCGGCCATCAGGCTGCCAAAGGGGACCCCGGATGGGCAGGCGGCCTCGCAGGCCCGGCACAGAAGGCACAGGTCTAAATGCTCCACCAGCCGGTCGGTGTAACCCACCCGGCCCTCGGCCACCGCCTTCATCAGGGCCAGCCGGCCCCGGGGCGACTCCGTCTCCAGACCCAGCTCTACGTAGGTGGGGCAATGTTCAAGGCACAGGCCGCAGTGGACGCACTTGTACAGGTCGTCCACGTTTACCTCGGTACTCCCCTGCAGCCCGAGGAGGTCCAGGGCCGGTTCCTTTTTGATATCCGTATTTGCCATTTAGCTAGTGGCCAGTCTTATTAATAACGTTCCTTTTTGTCACCCTGAGCCCTTTCCCGGAATGACCAGGGAGGATGAAAAGCATAATTACCGTTCGTGGTGAGCGTGTCGAACCATGAACGGTAAGCGCCCCTCGTCTTTCGACCCTTCGGCCTTGCTCAGGACAGGCAAGCTCAGGACGAACGGACTATTTTCGTACCAATGGCACAACATTTTGGTAACTAAGAGCTATATCCCGTCTACGAACCTGCCGGGGTTCAGGGTGCCCCGGGGGTCGAACTGCT
>JADFJI010000008.1 GCA_022566235.1 Chloroflexota bacterium | reverse complement strand
GTAGCGGCGAGCTATCTCTCTGCGCCTCTCCGGAACGTTCTCTTCCGTCAGGGTCCCGGTGCCATACACCACGACTGCTCGATAGGGGAATGTGGAATCATGGACGCACAGGGATAGTCTCGGGTCCCTGCGCATATTGGTGATTTTGGGGACCCTCTTCTCGCTCATGAGCCATATATCCTTGCCGTCGTACACGAACCAGACGGGCACCAGCTGTGGAGGTCGGCCTTCCCGGTTGATCGCGAGAACGCCGATTCGCTGTTCCTGGAGGAACTCCGTGATGGCTTCATCACTCATTTTCATTGTCATACCTCCCCTACTCTAGCTGGTGAGACTCATCGGTGTGTGATGGTTCTCGGGACCCGGGACAGCCACAGGCCGGTCTACTGCCTGGCATCCAGGTCCTATCTGTCCGCTCGGGATCTTTCCCGGTCGCTGAGGACGTGGCAATAAGAATAGAGGCCCTCAGGTCCCGGGCGTTGTAGAAACTTGTCAGTGCTTTTCTACCTAAAGAGGTCTTTGTCCCGATCCATGACAAGGTCCCTGGCCCCGCCCCCACCACCAGTGAAGGCGTAACCCTTCAGAACGGCAACCGGGGAGCGCTCCACCTTGCCGGTCACCAGCTCCGCAGCGGAGGCCAGTTCATCGGCAACTGCCACCACCGTGACCTTTAGCTCGTATCCATCGTCATCGGCCTGCCCCACATAGCTCCTCAGGGATTCCAGGCCGGATACACCGATGGCCAGGTCTACGATGCCGTTCCGCCAGGGGCGGCCTATGCTATCGGAGACAATGACCCCAATAGGGCCGCCCGTTTTCCCTTCCAGGGTAGTACGAATGCGATGTGCAGACCCGTCCGGGTCCTCGGGCAAAAGGCAAAGGGCTTCCTCCACCCCAACGTTGGAGGCATCGACCCCGGCGTTGGCACAGACGAGGCCGTTCCTGGTCTCGGAGATGATCAGACCCATATCCATCTTGACTATCCGCCGGCTCTCTCGCAGCACCACCTCCACGTGTCTCGGGTCCTTGTCGAAATCCTTCGCAATCTGCAGGGCCAGGGGAGACGGGGTGACGTCTACGAGCTTAACTATCCGACCCTCCGCCTTGGAGACGATCTTCTGCTTAACCACTATCACGTCGCCGGGCTCCAGAGATACACCCTGGGCCTCGGCAGCGTCGATTATCAGGCGGCCTACATCGTCGCCCTCTCTAACCTCAGGAATACCATTGAGGCCTATTATCTCTACCCGGTTGCCCATGAGCGTCTTCGAATGTTTCGGGCGTCTACAGGCCCGTTATCTGTATAGAAGAGTGGGCCTTATAGATCCTGTTGATGTTCAGCAGAAGGGTGGTGAGGTCCTCCACGTATCTGGAGTTGGCCAGGCCCCCACCATCGATGGCCCTTATCCCTTCGATCTTTTCCGCCAGTCCCATGACCTTTTTCTTGGCCTCCAGGTCGTTACCACAGACAATCACCGAGCAGTCCACCGCCTCATGTGGATCCATCAGGGTCTCGGCGCTCAGGTTTTGGAAGGCGGATATCACCGTTGCCTCTGGGAGGACCCGCTGGGCCTGCTCGGCAGCCGAGCCTTCCTCCACTGGAATCGCGCTGATCTTACCCTTGGCGAACTTCACGGGCACAACGGTATCCACCACCAGTTTATCGCCTATGGCATCCCGGAGTAGGGCCAGAATATCTGCCTGGCCCCCAAAGGGGACGGTGATAATAATATCGTCCCCGGCCTTGACAGCTTGCTCATTCTCCATTCCCTGTGCCGTTCCAGAGGGGGTAGCGTCACCCGAAGGGCTGGAAGCCAGCATCTCTTTCAGTTTATCGGCGGCGGCGGCGGCCCTTTCGGCCGAGCGAGACCCGATGATTACATCTTCGCCTGCCAGCAAAAACCGAAAGGCCAGGCCTAACCCCTCGGGACCGGTGCCTCCAATGAACGAGAGCATACAGACTGCCTCCTAGGCTAGTGTTCAGGACGGGCACCATTATACGGGCGGGAATAGCCTAATACCAGGCATTACTCACGCATGATCGGAACCGAGTGCCAGTGGCATCAATGCCCGGCTATGCTGCTGTGGACTCTTCGCCGGCAGAATAAGACAGGAGATTGGCCCCAGTCTACGATTGTCCCAATAGAGTGTTTAATAACAGTATCGACCATCCCCCTATCCTAGCCTTCCCCCCTGTAGGGGGAAGGAATGGCCTCCTCACCCCCAAACCCCCGGCCCCGACTCGTCCCGATACTCGGGACTCGGCGTCGGGGCACTTCTGGCTTTATAGGACTTATTGAACGGCCTTGTCCAAATCATTTTAGAGGGAGACGTTTTCTAGCCAAGCCATCTCAAGGCCCTCTGGACCTCCCGTTCCGTCAGTCCTGCGGTGCCTAGGAAGTTGGGCATGTTCCACCAGTAGCCCATGATGGTCTCCCCCCATGCCGGCTGCTCATCGGCAGGCCATCCATCGGGATGGGGAAGGTCCAGCCCGTGGAGGGTCTCGTGGATGAAGGCCGCTTTTTGGCCCTGGGCGCTCCGAGAGGTGTCAGACCAGGCCTCTCCCAACAAGACCGACGCCGCATTGGGCTCGGGCAGGCCACATATGGCCTCCAGGCACACGTCGCCAACCATAGCGTATCCTGCCCTGAACTCCTGATAGCCAGTCCCGCCCGCATAGCCACCCATACCTCGGACAAAGGCCAGATAGACCTGGTCCCGGGACTGGGGCATGGATCTATCTTCAACCTCACGTTTCAGCATCTCGATACCCGAGGAACGCCATTGGGAAAGGGTGAACTTGGAGTCCAGACGCTCCAACGGGGCCCAGGGGAGCTCAGCCCCCAGGACATCGTCCAGCCACAACTTTGCCGGGTCTATGGCAGCTTCAACTTGCTCTTGAGGAAGCTCTACTGGCCAGGAGAGAAAATACCGCGCCTCTCCCACCCTGACCTCCTCCCCCACCGGCTCCTGCTCGATGCCCTTCGGATAGATCAAGAGAGGCACTAAACTTCTGGTCTGTTTCGGTAGAACGGAAGGAAGTGGGGGTTTTGGCCTGAACAATGCCCAAAACCAGGCCAATAGGCGCTGCAAGAGCTTCACCACGCGGCCTCCTGGCGACAAATTATGGTAGAATTATACCGCAACAAGGCGTTTCAAAACGGTATCACAGGTTAGGCAGAATATCGAGTCTAGGGGGAGGCAAACAAGATGCCGGCGATTACGATTCGAGGCCTGATAGGCAGTGGGGCTTACCTGGTTGCACCTGAAGTGGCCCGTATCATGAATGTGCGCTACGTCGACCGCCAGATACTGAGCGAGATCGCACGTCACCTGGACACGACTGTGGAAGAGGTAGCGGACATAGACCATGTGCCCTGGGGACTGAGGGGAAGAATCGCCAAGGAGTTGGGACGTGCCTTCGAGCAGATATCCGCCGGGCCCGTGGCCCCCTTCGATCTGGGCCCCCACTACGTGCCAACGGGTGAGGTGCTGACCGAGGAGAAGTATATCAGCGCCCTGGAGTCAGTCATTCACGATATGGTGGAGACCGAAAGCGTTGTCCTGGTAAGCCGAGGGGCCCAGATGATCCTCAAAGATCATCCCGGCTCGCTGCACGTCTATCTTCAAGCTCCCATGGAGGTGCGCATTCCCAGGGTAATTGACTACTTCCACATAAGCCGGGAGGATGCAGAAAAGAAGATAGAGGAGCTGGATAAGGCCCACAAGGCCTACATCAAGAAGTACTTCAAGGCCGCCGTAGAGGATATGGAACACTACGACCTGATAATCAATACCAGGAAGATCAGTCTGAGGGAGGCCATCAACATGATAGTGTCTCTAGTCGGTGAGCCCGAGGACGCGACGAAGGCAGCGAAGACCTAACGCCTCTCAACTCCATACCTGACACGCCCACACCATAAGCTTCTTTCAGGCTTCGGCAATGCCGGGGCCTGGCTTTTTGATCTGTCTGGCCGGCTCCGAGCGGTCTTTAAGTCCGGTCCCTCGGGTCTAGAGGGCCGTGCCGTAAATATGCTCGGGGACTACGATGACTGCCGAACGGACCTGATCGATCATGGCCTGGTCATATTCGTCCCAATCGGGGTGCTCCACTCCGGCGGCTACCCTATATACGCCTCGAAGTGCCAGGCGCAGCTTCTCGGCATCGGTATCCTCGGGAGACATAATCTCAGCGTGACCTTCCAGCACTATGAATCCCCACCACTCCGGCTTCGACACCAATAGAGAGCACCTGGGGGCCCGCTTCATATTCAGCAGCTTCGACCTGTCGGCGGTGGTGGTAAAGGCGACGCCGTTCCCATACAGACCGCAGGTAACGATGCTCATCTGGGCAGCCCCGTTCCTGCGGAAGGTCGTCAGCACTCCGTTGTGGTTCTCAGACAGGAAGGTACTGGCTTTTTCCGAGAGCATTGCAAATCCTCCTTTACGGCATGCCCGAGCCCGTGCATAGACTCCGGTTTGGCAAACGCCGCGTCCAAGGGCCCTAGGATGATACCCCCAGCCATAACGACTGGACCGAACAGCCGCTTGTCCGCTCACTCTATATAGGCGATTCCCTCGATCTCCACAAGCCACTCCGGTTTGGCCAGTCCGGCGACTATCACCGTGGAGTTGGCTGGAGGGCTGTCGCCGTAGGCCTCCTCCCGGGCCTTACTCACGGCAGGATACTGGGAGATGTCGGTGATGTATGTAATGGTCTTGACCATATCGGCCAGGCTGCCGCCGTGGGCGCGGCACAGGTCATCCAGATTCTTGTATATCTGGCGCAACTGGGCCTCGGGGTCTCCCTTGCCCAAGGTATTCATATCTTTGTCCAGGGACACCTGACCCGAGATATGGACTGTGTTCCCTATTCTGACTGTGGCACTGAGGCCCTTGAGGCTGTAAACCTGGCTGGGGCTCACCCGCTCTATCGTCATTTCGTACCTCCTGTGAACAAACTTAAGGCTACGGACGCAATTATACAGGCTGATCTGGTCTGGCGAGGAGATGCTACCCTGCACGGGTGCTATTTCAGGAATTACAACGGGCCTAAAGTGGGGTTTAAGCCCTAGGAGGGCAGATAGAGGGTATCAGAAAGCGGCGGAAAGGCCGGGTCATCGGAGGGAGGAGATGACTCGCTGAGCAGCGGCGTAGTCCCTAGCCCCCCCTTTAAGCACAGGTGGTATGAGGTATATGTTGCTCAGACCCAGGGCCTGCAGCCGGCCTACGGCCTCAAGGGCGATCTCCTCTCCCGGCCGACCTTTGGTCAGGTCACTCACGATCTGCTCCGGCACATCGCTGAACAGGACTCCCCCTTTCACCAGCACCTGTACGCCGAAGAAGACAGGGATATCGGGAGCAGGGTCGGGGCCCGATCGATACTCATCGAGGAACCTCTCCGCCAGTTGCGGATCGTATATCGGCTGGGTTATCAGGAAATCAGCGCCGGCCCGAGCCTTACGACGGGCCAGCCGGGCCTCTGGCCCTATGCCCTTGCCCAGGTCCACCACCCCACCCACACAAAAGTCGGTGGGGCCATCCAGCTTCCTCCCCCTGTAGTCCAGACCCCGGTTCATCTCCTTGATGCCGGCGATAAGCTCCGTGGGATTGAATCCCGAAGCGGAGCCGGTTTTGCTTGCCTCCCGCTCACTGAAGCTATCCCCCTGCAGGACCACCAGGTTCTCCAGACCCAGGGAGGCCGCACCCAGGAGATGGGACTGGATTGCCAGCCTGTTCATATCGCGGCTGGACAGATTGAATATGACCTCTTTTCGGGCCTCTGTCCTGATCAGGTGAGCGGCGATGGCCGAGTCCAGTCGGACCGACTTGCCGGGGCTGTAAGCCACGCAGATAAAGTCGGCATCCAGGCCCCTGGCATCCTCAATCCATCCGGTCCCGGAGCCTCGGGGTGGGGAGAAATCGCAGATAATCACGAGATCCGAAGGCCTGCAGGATGATCTATCGATTACTTTTGCCAACGGAAATCCTCGCTCGCAGTTTACCGTAGGTGGACCCGCTTGCCTGGTTCCAAAACGGCTTCCCGATACAGGCAACAGGCCGGGGGCATGAGGGCTCTGGCTCCCCAGGAGGCCCCCCGGGCAACAACGTAAGGTATTATCTACCCTAATCGAAGTAGCCCGCTACCTGGTGTTTTTCAACCTCTCGGCGGCCTCTGCCCTGTCCGTGGCCTCCTGTCTGGCCGCCCAGGTAAAGAAGATGATGCCCGCCGCCGCGAGTAAGATCAAAAACCCTGGCAGCTTCATGATCCCACCGCCAATCTGCTGGTCGGTACTCGGTGATATGCCCCAGATTCCCGGTGACTGGGCATAGGTCTTATACAGCACCTTGCCGGAGAAGGTGATGAATGCGCCGACGATGGCCGGTGGGATCGAGAGGACGAAGAGATAAAGGATCTGTCCCCCATATGGAAGCCTGGGTAGTTCTCGCATGGGGCTCAGCACGGGCCACCACATCAGGGTCCCGCCGGCCAGGAACAGCAGATGTTGGAGGATGTGGATGGAAAGATGATTTAAGCCCGACTCGTAAAGGACCGGCACATGCCAGATGGCGAAGACGAGATTGAAGAGGAGGGCGGCGATGACGGGAAAGGTCAAAAACTTCAGCGCTCTGTAAACTATGGACGACCGGAGCAACGGCCTCAGGAGCCAGCCGGGGGTCCCTATGAGCAACAGGGGCGGCACAATCAGTACCAGAATGAGGTGCTGCACCATGTGGGCACTGAAGAGGAATTCATCGCTCAAGACGTCCAGGGGTGAATGAAGGGCGAAGAAGATCATCCACACACCCAGGGTGAATGATACGACTCGCCTGAGGCCCAGCTCCTCAGACCCCGGGAAATATCGGCGCATGGGTCCTACAGCCAGGAGATAGAGTCCCTCCAGGAGAAGGACGCCTATAAGGACGCTGGGGTGCCCGCTCCAGTCAGTCCAGGAGAACTCTACCGTATGTCCGGCGTGGGCTAACAAATTTCACCCTGTTAATGCGGTGAGAAAAAGGGGAGGAACATTGGGGTCTGGGACTAATCGACCAGCACCCCGAAAAGGCCCAGAAGAGAGAACATCACTGCAGCCGCCAAGACCAGGCCGCCAATAAAGAGCCTGGAGAAGAGGATGTTATCGAACTTGAGGTGCATATAGAACATGATGACGATGGTGAACTTCACCCCGGACATCCCTATGAACACGAGGATGAACGCGGTCCTGTTGAAGTCCAGGTAGAAAACACCCACCTCCACGATGGTGATGATGGCCAGAATGATGGCCACCTTGATGTAGGTGATGACGGATGGGTGCGCAGCCTCATGCGCCGCTGGAGACGGGGCGACTGTGCCTTCCTGGTCGACGTTCAAGGTATCGTCCTGCATCGACATTTATACGTAGTGTCCCCTGGGCCGTTCTAATTTCCAATCACTGAACAAGCTGGAATCCCTGGTCTAAATACGCCTGGATGTCCGTCGGGGCGTCGTTTCCGCCTATCAGGTAAACCAGGGTGAAGATAACAATCCACACTATGTCCACAAAGTGCCAGTAGAGGCCCAATAGCTCAACCCGCAGGGCATCTTTCTGTTTCAGGTTGCCCTGGAGAGACTGTCCAAAAAGGGATATAAGCCAGATCACCCCGACCGTCACGTGGGCTCCGTGGAACCCTACCATGACGAAGAAGGTGCTGCCGAAGAGATTGGTCCAGGGGGTCAATCCTCCCCACGTGCCCTCGATGCACCCTTCTGCGAAACACTTGGTGAATTCATGCTCTTCGATGGCGAATTCGTAGAACTCGAAGACCTGGAACCCCAGGAAGGTAGCCCCCATGAAGGCCGTTCCCAGGATCCACACCCTGAAGGCGCGCTGATCGCCTTTCCTGATAGCATTCAGGGTCATCACCATCATGAAGCTGCTCATCAGAAGCACAAAGGTGCTGACCGAGGTTACCGGAACGTCGATGATGTCCTTGGGGTAGGGGCCGACGAGACTGTTGTTTCGATATACCAGGTAGGTGGAGATAAGGGTGCCGAAAAAGAGGCACTCAGAGCCCAGGAAGGCCCACATCATCAGCTTTCGGTGGTCTAGGCCTGTGGTGGTCTCCAGTTCTACGCCATGAGTCGATGCAGGGACTTGAGCCAAATGATTGCTCCAGAACTCTCTATGAAATCAGCCTAATGTTCTTCTTTCGAGACCGGTTCCGCGGCCCAGCCGTACAAGCCTAAGACCAGGATTGTTACGCCGATGGCACTGAACCAGGGCCCCACGATGAACAGGGCCCCTGCTATCCCAAATCCCATGGCCACGATGATAGGCCAGTAGGAAGGGCTTGGCATGTGGATACCCAGGCTCTGCGCATCCGTCTCGCTCCCGTATCCCGCGCCCTCGGGCCCGTTGGATAGCCCATCCGATACAGGCCCATTGGACGTTTCTCTATATGTTTCGTCCTGTCCCGTCGGGCCGTACTTCAGGTCCCAGGCTGGGTCTCGGCTGTACACCGTGGGAATCTCGGCGAAGTTGTATTCGGGGGGTGGGGATGGGATGGTCCATTCCAGGGAACGTCCGTCCCAGGGGTCATTACCAGCCCTTTCTCCTTTTCTCGCAGACCTGACCATGTTGTGTAGGAATATCAGGAAGGAAGCGCCTAGAAGGAACGCTCCTACCGTGGACAACATGTTGTAGCCCTCCCAGCCGGCGTCCGCCGGGTAGGTATAAATCCGCCTGGGCATACCAACAAGCCCTACGATGTGCATGGGGAAGAAGGTCAGGTTAGAGCCCAGGAACAAGAGCCAGAAGTGGAGTTTACCCATGTTTTCGTTATACATCCGACCCGTGACCTTCGGGAACCAGTGATAGATGCCTGCAAACAGGCCGATAACGCTGCCGCCGAAGAGAACGTAGTGAAGGTGGGCTACGATGTAATAGGTGTCCTGCTGCTGGGCATCGGCAGGAGGAGAGGCATGGGTGACCCCGCTGAGGCCACCAATGATAAACATGAATATGAACCCCAGTGCGAAGAGCATAGGAGTAGTGAATCTAATAGACCCGCCCCACATGGTGGCGATCCAGTTGAAGATTTTCACCCCGGTTGGTATGGCTATCAGCATGGTGGTGATGGTGAAGACCGAGTTGGCGATGTTGCCCAGCCCCACGGTGAACATGTGGTGGCTCCAGACGCCCCATCCCATGAACCCGATGACGATTCCGGAGAAGATAACAAAGGGGTAGCCAAAGAGGGGTTTCCTGGAGTGGGTGGGAATGACCTCTGACACGATACCCAGGGCCGGCAGGATCAGGATGTACACCTCTGGATGACCGAAGAGCCAGAAGATATGCTGCCAAAGGAGTGGAGATGCACCGGCCTGGGTGTTGAAGAAGTTTGTGCCGAAGGACCGGTCGAATAGGATCTGAATCAGCCCCACGGTGATCACGGGGAAAGCGGTTACTAGCAAGAAGGAGGTTATCAGGGTCATCCACACGAAGGGAGGCATCCTCATGAGGCCCATGCCTGGGGCCCTCATGTTGATGATTGTAACTATGAAATTAAAGGCACCCGCCATCGAGGAGACCCCAAGCACCAGTAGGCCCAGGCTGTAGAATGTCATCCCATCGCCTGTGGTGAACGGTTCCTCGGTCAGGTTGGCATAGGCGAACCAGCCGGAGTTGGGAGACCCGAGGCCCGATATGAATCCCCCATTCAGCAACAATCCGCCGGAGAGGAATACCCAGTAGCTCAGGGCATTGAGCCTGGGAAACGCCACATCCCGGGCCCCGATCATCAGGGGGACGATCAGGTTGAAGAAGGCGACACCAATGGGCATCACGCCCAGGAAGATCATGGTCAGAGCGTGCATGGTGAAGAGCTGGTTGTAGGTCTCCGGGTCTACGAGGGTGCTGTCGGCCCGGGCAAGCTGCAACCTGATGATCAGGGCCTCTACCCCCGCAACCAGGAAGAAGATTATGGCCGTGACCATATAAAGGATACCGATGCGCTTGTGATCTACTGTGGTGATCCAACTCCAGATCACATCCAGAGCCTTGGGTTTGGGACGCTCCAGTGCCCTGTCAATGGCTTTGTCTACTGTTGCCACCCGATCTCCTCCCTGGGAATCATGCAAACAATTATAGTCATTTTTCTAACGGCCCTCAACCGGTTATTCAATAGTCAGAAGATAGGCAATCACGTCGGCTAGCTGCTGGTCAGTCAGAGACTCTCGGAAGGTCTGGGGCATCAGGCCCGAGGGGAAACCATCCACTACGAAGGCGTTAGGGTCCAGGATGGACTGGGTTATATACTCCCCGGCGCTCAGGCCCGGCACCCTGGCTTCAGCCCTGGCGCCGATGCTCTGGAGGCTCGGGCCCAGGCCCGAGGTGCCATCAATAGAATGGCAAGTGGCGCAGGATATCGGTGATGCCGAACCGAATACCGCGAGCCCCGCCACAGGGTTGCCGGGAGGCAGGGTTAAAGGCGTCGGAGTAGATGGCTCCGGAGTAGGTTCAGCCAGCGATGGTGTCGGGGTCGGAGTCGCGCCGATAGGAGGAATCGGGGTAGGGGTGGAAACAGCCGCAATAGGTGGGCGCAGGGTGAGGAGATAAGCGACAAGCGCCTCCACCTCATCGTTGGTCAACGCCAGTGCCGGATCGTTATATACCGCTGCTTTCTCCATCATTCTGTTTCCCGGCTTGAGGTCCTCCGGGTTGCGTAGCCAGGCCGTGAGGTTGGACACGGTCAAGGGCAGAATGCCGGCAGCCATAGTAGTCCGGGTGGCGAACTGGGTAAGGTTTGGGCCAGGCACCACCGGGTCCCCCCTAAAGAAGGCCTCTCGCTGGCTCTCACGCACCTCCAGGCTGGTGGGTCCATCCAGCTTATGGCAGAGGATACAACCTTTGCCGGCAAAGAGGGTCTGGCCCAGGGCCGCATCACCGGTGACCTCGGCCGTCTTGTTGGCAAGGTAGCCCATCTTCCATTCTTCGAAGTCCGACTGGGTCTGAACGACCACCCTGAAACGCATGTTGGTGTGGGAGATGCCGCAGAACTCTGCGCATAGCCCTTTGTAGATGCCCGGCTCATCGGCCACGAACCAGGTCTCATTGACGCTTCTGGGTATGATGTCCGTCTTGCCCATGAGATTAGGTATCCAGAAGCTGTGGATGACGTCGTCGGACTCGAGCTTCAGGTCTATCCGGGTATTGGCCGGCACGCGAAGCTCATTCGCTGTCTCTATACTGAAATCGGGATACCTGAACTCCCACCACCACTGGTGCGCTCTGACAGTCACCTCGATCCTGGGGATGGCGATAAGCTGCCCCAGAACGGCTTCCTCTTTGAACCGGCGGGCGTCTACAAGCGTTATCTCTGTTTCCGGGTTGGTTACTTCCTGGACCACACGCCTGCTGAAGTCGACCCCTCCGGAAGCAGAGGTGTTGAAGATGACGATCAGGGTGGGAATGGCTATGCCAATCAGGACCAGTGCAGGGGCGATGGTCCAGGCTATCTCCAGCTTGTTGTGGCCGTGGGTTTGCTTGGGGATCCCCTGGCCCGGCTTCCTTCGGAACCGGAAGGCGCTGTATATCAGCGCTCCCTCGACTACGACGAATACAAGGACTGCTAATCCAAATATGATCCAGAATAGCTCCAGCTGCCTTTTGGCTACCACACCTTTAGCATCGAAGGTAGACTGATCGCCACAGCTAACCAAAAGGAAAAGGATAAAAAGGAAAAATGCAGGTAGGATAAATTTCCTAGTGGAGCGGCCTTTGAGCACTGTAAAGCCTTCCCAGCGCTAGGGTCGTCGCTGGCGAATATGTACAATTTTTCACGCATGACATTATCAGAGATGGATACCCCAGTCAAGGGTAGGACTGTAGTGAATTTAACGAGGGGAAGGGGGTAGGGACCTGTCCTGAGTCTATCTAAGGAATGGACGAAACTGCCATTAAGCACTCTCCACAATATTTTCATGCCACATTAACAGAGTGTATGCTATACTTTCCTGCCGTACAGAAAAGCACAAATCCTAACTTTTCCACAGTCACTCGGGGCAATGGCCATGCCCTGGAGCGGCCTGGGGGGGGATGCTTGTCCCAAGGACGGGGCAGGCGGTAGAGATGTGACCGGGGGATAGTGGACCAGGCGCTTACCACCTCCATACGCCATGAGAGAGCGGGCGGGGCACTTCGTGCCCTAACCCTGGCCTCAGTTCTCGCCTTGTTCGCTCTGATCACCCTGGGCGGGGTGGTCAGGATCACCGATTCAGGCCTCGGATGCCCCGACTGGCCCTTCTGCCACGGCAAGGTCCTGCCCTCGACGGACGCCGCTACCCTCATCGAATATTCCCACCGGATGGTTGCTACCATCACGGGGCTGCTGATCTTCGCCACCGCAGTGTTGATCTGGAGGTCGCACAGGTCGGAGCGCTGGCTCCTACGCCCCGTGACCATAGCCGTATTTCTACTTGTCATACAGGTGGTTCTCGGCGGCATCACGGTCCAAACCGAGCTTAACAACGGGCTGGTGATGGCCCACCTGGCTTTCGCCGAGGCCCTGCTGGCCGTGATGATTGTTGTCACTGTAGTAACCTGGAGCGGGCATCCATCACTGACAAGTAGCGAGACAGGCCAGAGACATAAGATACAAAGACCAACCCTGGTCCTCCTGGCCGCGGCGGCGACTTTCGGCCTGATATTGACGGGGGCCTATGTGCAGGCCTCAGGGGCAACGGGTGCGTGCGGCGATTCCTGGCCACTCTGTCAGGGGGAGCTGCTGCCCGAGGGCAGGCTTGCCCTGATTCACATGCTTCATCGTCTCCTATCCGTGGCCGTGGGCGTCGCCATAGCTGCCGGCGTGCTGCAGGCCTGGAGCCTAAGGGGTCGACAACCGTTCTTGAAGATCGCCGCCCTGGCAGTTGCCGGCCTATTCGTGGCCCAGATGGCTGTCGGAGGCATCAACGTCCTCATGGCCTTCAATCAGGCTACCAACGTCCTGCATATCTCGGCGGCGACGGCAGTGTGGGCTTCCCTGGTCCTGCTGGCCGCACTGGCATATCCCGTGCCGGCCGCCAACCTGGGAGGGTTAGATGCTGATTAAGCAGAGGTCAGTGCCCTATCCGGGCCTCGTGTCCCAGATTCAGTCCGTCCTTGCAGACTATCTGACCCTGACCAAGCCCATGATAATTACCCTCCTGCTGGTCACTGCCCTTGGGGGTATGTTCCTGGCAGAGCAGGGCATTCCCTCGGGCACCCTGGTCCTCTGGGTGCTGATGGGAGGGGCCCTGGTCTCTGGCGGCGCCAATGCGCTGAACCATTATATGGAGCGGGAATCGGACCAGAAGATGATCAGGACCCGTCACCGACCCGTGGCTAGTCACAGGATCGATCCGTGGCACGCCCTGGCCTTTGGCATATTGCTAAACATCCTGGGATTTGCAGTGCTGGTGGCCTGGGTCAATCTGCTCAGCGCTACACTCACCGTCGGCGCCACCATTTTCTACATACTGATCTACACCGTCTGGTTGAAGAAGAGCACCACTCAGAACATCGTCATCGGTGGGGCCGCGGGAGCGGTACCTCCACTGGTGGGGTGGGCAGCAGTGACCGGCAGCCTGGACCTGCCGGCCTTTTACCTTTTCGCCATAGTCTTTTTCTGGACGCCGCCCCACTTCTGGGCCCTCGCATTGCTGATCCGCCGAGACTATGCCCGGGCGAATATACCCATGCTTCCCGTGGTGAAGGGGGTCAAGGAAACGACGTGGAACATCTTCCTGTACAGTGTGCTCCTGGTCGCCCTGACACTGGTTTTCTTCACCACCCAGGCCGTAGAGTGGATCTATCTGGCCAGCGCCGGAGGTCTGGGGGCTATATTGATATACATGGCCTGGAAGCTGTGGCGGAATGAAGGTGCGGCTAGTGCTCGCGGTGTCTACCTTTATTCACTTCTCTATTTGGCAGGCCTCTTCGTGGCCATCATGGTGGACAGCACCGTCTCACTATGACATCGGGCAGTCAAGAGCGCGCCTACATGCCGTCCGCCGGCCGCTCCAAGCCCACGATTAACCCTCGGAAGGCCCTGGCATTCCTGGTGGCAATATCGCTCCTTCTCGCCGCCTGCTCGGGGGGAGAGGCTACACCACAGCTCAGGTCACTGGGAGCCGCGCCCTCCTGGGATATGGTCTCCCAAACGGGGGCTGACCTGTCCAGTGAGGACCTGCGAGGCAAAGTATACCTGGTCAATTTCATATGGACCAACTGCCGGGATACCTGCCCTACTCTGTCCTTGCAGATGGCCTTGCTGCAGGAACGGCTGAAGGAGGAGGGCCTCCTGGGCGATAGGGTGGCCTTGATCTCAATCTCCTTCGACCATGAGCGGGACACACCAGAACGGCTCGACAGGTACGCCCGGATATTCAAGGCCGAACCCGGGGGCTGGTACATCCTTACCGGTTCGCCGGAAGAGGTGATGCGGGTGGTCACCCAGGGCTTCGGAATATCTTACAGGCTCATCAGCTTAGAGGATGCAGACCGCTCCAACCTGGCAGACCAGTTAGCTCCCCCGCTGGAGGTATCGGAGGCGGACGGAGCGCTGGCTGACGTCATCGGGGCAGAGCATATAGGCGAGTTCCTGGAGATCGATTACTCCATCGACTACAACCACCAGAGCGCCTTTGTGCTAGTAGACGGGGAAGGGGAGATACGCAATTACTACATCACTACTTTTCTAGACCGGGACCAGGTACTCTCAGACATCAAGGGTCTGCTGAAATAGTCGACATACATTTGTGCCAGATTTCACTCATTGACTTAAACTAGGTCATACTATAATCTTGGGATGGTTTTTCTCAAGCTATCCAGAGGAGATGCATGGGACGACTCAGACCCTTATTGATAGGCATGGTAGGGGCGGGGGTATTGGGTGTCGTCATCGCCGTGGTGGTGCCGCTACTGGTCCTAACGGAAAGAGACCGGGGCGCCGGCGAGCCCGAGCCATTTCCCAGCGCTACCCCAGTAATGGAGGGCATCAGGCAAGGGCAGGCGGCCCTCGAGATCCCGACATCCACTCCCGGGGCTGTTGCCGCCCCCTCACCAACCGCCACTCCCGGCCCCACCGCCACCCCCTCACCTACTCCGATCCCGGGCCCTGATCCCACGTCAACTCCAACGTCTGTATCCCAACCTGCTGGAGATCCAGCAGCAGGCGAGCAGGTGTTCACAACAGCCTCACCGCTAACCTGCAGCACGTGCCACTCTATCGACGGCACGACAGGCCTGGGCCCAAGCCTACAGGGCATAGCCACCAGGGCTGAAACCAGGGTGCCGGGCCTGAGCGCCGGGGAGTATATTACCCAGTCCATCCTGGACCCCAACGCCTTCGTAGTGGACGGCTTTCCTCCGAGTTTGATGCCCCAGAATTTCTCGGAGACCTTGACTACGCAGGATATAGCCGATGTGGTGGCTTTCCTGCTGAGCCAGTAGCCCCGGGTCGTCTACAGGCGCGAAACACCGGCGATGAAGGGGCGGTAGTAGGGATGGCAACGGGGGCCAGGGGCTGAGGTCAGCCGTCCGTGAGCTTCTTGATCTCCCGCTCTATCCGGGCAACCTCAAGGTAATCCTCATCGCACAGCTTGTAACAGCGCTCTGTGTATAGAGCAGAGAGCTTGCTGGCTACAATCCCGGGAGACTGTGCGGCCTCGATCAGCTCACCTATTTTGAAATTCTCTCCCAGGTGTTTGCCCAAGATCTTCATCTGATGACGAATCTCCCCGGCCATCACGTGGTCGCTGCCCTCCACAGCATACTTAAGCGCCCCTGTCAACTTGGACAGCTCACCCAGCTTGTCCCTATCGCTCATGAGGGGAAAGAGGACTTCTCCGACATCGCCAGATGAGCTTTCTTCGCCCTCCCTCAGTGCGGTAAGCTCGGGGATAGGAGGTCTTTTGTTATACATTTCCAGGTACGTGCGGGCAGCTTCGCTGGTGCTGTAGAGCATTCTCTCCATGTCCGATACATCCACGACTCCGCCGTAGACCAGGTCGTCGCCCCTGGACTTGGCCAGAGCGCTGAGGTAGCCCAAGCTCTCGACCTCCTCAGGGACCGGAGGCAGGGGAATCGACGAGATGTTCTCCATATCGGACAGGGACACTTTAGAGGCGAACAAGGGAGGCATATACTTGGCGAGCTCGATCTTGATAGGAGGCACGATGAGATAGGTTGCATAGACCGAGGACTCATCACCGTACGCCGTAAAATAGAGAATCGCGTGCCCCGCGGGATTATCGGGGGTTCCCTGCTGAAAATCCAGGCTCATTCTCTAAAACTCCATAGACTCGATGGCGGTATCAGTGAGTACATCATCTTCCCTACCAGCCGGGGTCAACCGGCCCCCAGCCCGCGATGCCGGGCATCCCAACGGTCGGAGACCGATTCGATAACCGCCGGAGAGAGAAGCAGTCCCAAGATCAGAAGACCTGCAATGGCCGTGGACAGGAGGCCCATGTCGGCATCGGCGCGGCGCACGATGGCCGCAAACAGGAACAGGGCCACGGCCATCAAGGCGCATACCTTGTAAGTCCGGTCTCTAAGCAGAAGGAATATTATCGTGGTAAGGGCCAGGGTAATATGGACCAGTGCCATGGTCCCGTCCAACTGGTGCAATGCGTCACTGCGCCCTCCGAACAGTCCACCCACCCTCTGCTGAAGGGTGAGCCATGTGATCATTACCGGCAGGGGCAACAACATCAGGGACGCCAGCATCCAGTTTCTGCGGGCCACTTTGATAGTCGTTGAAAGGATGATCCAGGCTGCCAGGGGAAGGAAGATGACTAGTCCCACCATGGCCCAGGTATCGGGCATGGGGCCTGAGGAGAAGAACAGGTCAGCGGCCTGGCCTATGACGGGCGAGGCCAACAGATAGGCGCCTATGGCCAGCGGTATCAGCGAGTATCCCACCCACGGGTAGAGCCAACTGGGCTTGCCCTGCCACCAGCCGTATAGGGTTACAATCACTATTGGGATGAGGAGGACAGGGGCCCAGAACCAGTTGTCCCATCCCCCGGCGGCAAACAGAAAAGCGACCATCAGATGGGGAAAAGCCGCAAGCCCAACTTCCGACCAGCTTACCCTGTGATGGGCCTCGAAAAGCAATCTGGCAACGGACCTGGGACGGCCGAAGGAGCCGATGGCCCCGGCCAGGGCATCCTGTTCGGACGTACCCGCCGCCCTCAGTTCCCGGGTCCTCTCCTCCAAGTGAGACCTGAGCTCACGAACTATCGGCCCCTCGGATTCACGCCCCAGCCCAAGGTGGCGTCTGACCTGCTCCAGATATTCTTCTAGTCCTGGGGTCATGTCGAACGCTCTTAGCCGCGGATCACGAAGCCTCGGGGCCTATTATCCGGTTCACGGCGGTAGAGAACTGCCGCCACTGCTCTCTCCTACGCTCCAGCACCT
>JADFJI010000267.1 GCA_022566235.1 Chloroflexota bacterium | reverse complement strand
AGGTGGAGGAGTAGTCTTGTAAAGTGGGGAACACCACCCCGAACATGGAGCCCGACTGTCCCTGGTCCGGGCATACGATGGGACGCTGATCGTTGACCCTGCGGGATATGTACTCCTTGACACGGGCCTTGCTCCAGCCGCTGGGGCCGAATTCCTGGGCGTGCTGAGGACTAAGTATGACTATGACCTTGCCGTGGCAGACGACGTTGGCGGCGATGGTGTGGCTCAAAGTGTCCAATAGCTCCTCCGGGCTCCTGGCGCCCTGCTCAAACACCTCGATGGGGGTGCGCACAGAGAACAGCGTGACCGTACTGGCCTCCAGGGGCAACCCGTGCTCTACGTGGAACGGCTCCCAGGGACTGGCCTCCTCGTTTTCGCCTATGCACATGGTGTAACGTCCCGAGTGCCCGAAGACCGATTTATCGGTCGTCCCCGGCACCACGCCGCAGACGTTGATGAGCACCAGGCGCAGGGCCCTACCGATGGTGGCATTGGCCCGCCACCCGGGCCCGAACAGGTTGGTCCCGCAGTTGATCTTCAATCGCGCTCGAACAGGCCCGTTGACCAGTAACATGGGCGCAGAGTTCCCCGAGGTCTCCACGACCCCCGAGGCGTTATAGTCGGGCGTCAACAAAGCCTGCACCGCGGCCATCACCACCGGCGCGTACTCGGGTAGACATCCTGCCATGATTGCGTTGATGGCGACTTTCTCGGCCGTAATCACCCAGTTTCGGCTGGACCGTGCCCCCAAGACCTCCTCGGGGGCCACACCGCCGCTCTCCAGGAACCGGTTCACCCGCTCCGGAGTCGGCGGGATCACCGGCAGGCCGTCGGTTAGGCCCTGCTCGTAGTAGTACTCGATGGCCTCTATGGTATCCGGTAGCTCGAAGGTCTCGGCCTGACCCATGTCACACCTCCAGAAGAATGCGGCAACGCCTCCTCGGCGCTGCCATTGTACCTTCGAGACGAAAGGCAAGTCGATGCAGTGCTCCGGCTTGCAGGGCTATACTTGTCATCTCAAGAGCCCAGGACGGTCCAGATACTGTGTGAGGAATTAGTGGAAGGGCGACTTTGTACGAAGGGAAGGGTAGATGCCTGAAAGACGTCCCAGGTTGGAAGGTAAAGTAGCCATAGTGACGGGGGCCGGGTCCAGCGGCGCGGGCATCGGCAACGGGAAGGCCGCCGCTGTGCTCTTTGCCAGTGAGGGGGCGAGGGTGGTGCTGGCGGACATGCATGAAGAGCGAGCGGAGGAGACCCGGGCCCTGATCCGGGGTGAGGGAGGGGAGGCCTCGGTCTTTAGGGCCGACGTGACCAGCGAGGCAGACTGTCGCCGGATGGTGGCGGCGGCGGTGGAGCGGTACGGCAGGCTGGACATCCTGGTCAACAATGTGGGCATCTCCAAGCGGGGCTCTATCCTGGATGTCACGGAGGAGGAGTGGGACAGGGTCATGGCGGTCAACGTCAAGACCATGGTCCTGGCGAGCCGTCAGGCGATACCCGTGATGAAGGAGACGGGCGGCGGGGCGATCATAAACATCTCCTCCACTGCGGGCCTCAGGGCACACCACAGCACTCCCTATTCCACCTCCAAGGCGGCGGTTATAGGGTTGACCATGTCGATGGCCGCAGACCACGGGCCCGACAACATCCGGGTCAACTGCATAGCCCCGGGGCTGGTCTACACTCCCATGGTGGCCCCTCGAATGGACGAGGGCCTCCGCCGTCGGAGGAGAGAGGCAGCGCCCCTGGGCACCGAGGGCACCGGTTGGGACGTGGGCTGGGCGGCGGTCTATCTGGCCAGCGACGAGGCCCGCTGGGTCACGGGCGTGGTGCTGCCGGTGGACGCGGGCCTCACCATCATCTCGCCCATCACCTATGAGCCCCTGGCCCAGCAGACCTGGGACCAGGCCGCGGGAGGATGATTGGCGCTAATCGATATCGACCTCGTCGAAGAGGCGGGGGGTCAGCAAGGTGAGGAGCCCGATGGCGGCCAGGTGGACGGTCCTCTCCGTGGGGTCTAAGGGAGGTGAGACCTCGCATATGTCTACCGCCTTTATGATGTCGTAGGCGCTGAGGGCCTCCATCATGCCCAGGAACTCCGTTGCGGTAATCCCGGTGAAGACCGTGGCCCCTGTGCCCGGGGACTCGGAGCCGTCCACCACGTCGATGTCGATGGTCACATATACGGCGTCGGTGCTGTCGGCTACCACCTCCATGGCCCGTTTCACCACCTCCGCGGGGCCCTGCTCCCTGATCACCTTGGCCGACATCACCTTCATGCCACCCGTTTGGAATATCCGGTGCTGGGCGGGGTCTATAACGGACCCGTTGAGTCCTACCCAGGCCATGTTCTTGTAGGAGATCCTGGCGTCCTCGCTCAGCCGGCGCGCCTGGGTCCCGTGGGTGTACTTTCCGCCGACCCCGTGCCGGTCCCTGAAGTCCGGGTGGCTGTCGATGTGGAGATACCCCAGCCTGGGATTGGAGCCTCTCTCCGACAGGCCCCTGGCAAACCCGGCGAACCCGGGATAGGCCACGTAGTGGTCGCCCCCCAACAATACAGGCATCCCCCCTCTCTTGACGATGTCGGAGACTCCCTGGATAACCGTCTTGGTGGTGTCCCTGAGATCGGTGGGGTTGATGTGGAAGTCGCCGATGTCGCTGATGTTGGGTGCATCCTTGGGCCGTAGCCACAGGCCCGAGTCCACGTCCCGCAAGGTGTTTTCCGACGCCACTTCATAGGCCCCCCTGAAGAGCATGGAGGCCTCCCGAATGGCGCGGGGACCGTATCGGGCCCCGGGCCTGCCGATGACCACCCCCTGGTCGATGGGCACCCCCGCTACCACCGTCATCCCCTCAACTACCTGCTCGGTCTCCTTGATGGGCGCGTTGAAGAAGGATGGGAAACCTGTATATGACGTGATCAGCCTATCGACCATTAACGTACCCTCCTGCTGGCGGGCCTGTAAGCGTAACCAACCAGCTAACTGAATGCTCTAGCTTGCGGGTGTCACCCTGGCCCGCCTAAGGCGAACTCAGAATGAGGGAAGATCCTTCGGACAGTGTAACATTCAAATTTTCTCAGGGCCTAAATGATTGGACCAGTGCGGCTCTCGGGCAGATAACCTGCTCACGTGACAGCTGACAAGTTTTGGAGCTGCTGAGCTAAGGCTCGACTATCGGTTCGATGACCGTCTTGCTGGAGCGACCGTGGGAGAAGATGGGCAGTACGGCAGACACCCCTCCCCCGGCCCCTCCACCAACGAGCAGGTCTATCGAATCCGCGGTAGTAGGCACTGATAGCTCACCGGTATCGGGGTCGGCGTAGGGGGTGACTCCACCCAGCTCGTAGGTGCGGTCCAAGTCCAGCACTAAGATCGGTCGCAGCTCGTTGACCTTATCGGCTAAGTACTCCTTTACCTTAGCCTTGGTCCATCCGGCTGGCTCTATACTGGCGATGTGCTCGCCGCTGAGGATAACTATCACTTCACCGTGACAGGTGGTGTTTGCCGCTAAGGTCTGACTGATGGTGTCTAATATCTGCTCCGGGGTGTTGTCACAGTAGTTGTACACCGACATAGGGGGTAGGGCGGCAAAGAGGGTAACGGTGCTGGATTCGAGGGGAAATCCCTTCTCCACATGCCACGGCTCCCAGGGGCTGGCCTCCTCATTTTCGGCGATGCAGCAAGTATAACGCGCCGGACTACCAAAGGCGGATTTGTCCGTCACTCCCGGTATCTCATTGCAGACGTTCATCAGTAC
>JADFJI010000266.1 GCA_022566235.1 Chloroflexota bacterium | reverse complement strand
AACACCCCCTGCCATTCCCCATAGACCTGCTCCACCCCAAGAGACTCAGCCAGCCTGTGAAAGAGCAGTACGGATACCACAAACTGCTGGCAGACCGCTCTATTTAGGTACCTGATAGCCGAAAATCAGCGTAACGTTCGATTGGGGAGACCCCCCTTCCCTACTCCCCCGGCAGGGTTATCCTGGTGAGGGTGCCGTCCTCCACATTGGCTACCCAGACGCTCTCGCCGTCGAAGGCCAGGGCCACCGGGCCTATGCCCACCCGGAAGGTCCCCAGTCGCAAGCCCAGGACAGATATCCTCATCAGGTTGTTGTCGCCTGCGTTGGCCACCCAGATGCTTTCACCATCGAACAGGATGTCCACCGGCCCGTTCCCGACCCTGAACTCCTCCAGCAACCTCCCGTCCAGTGCCAGCTTGGACACCGTATCCCGGCCATCATGGCCCGTGGGGCCGCCGTTGGCGACCCACATGTTGGTCCCATCGAAGGCCAGGGCTATGGGCCTGATGCCCACGGGGTATGAGGCCAGGATCGTGCCGTCCAGGGCCAGCTTCTGTACCGTGTGGCCCTCCTCCTCGTGGGTCCCAAGGATCGTGACCCAGATGTTCTCACCGTCGAAGGCCAGGGCAGAGGGGCCCTTATCCACGGGGAATGTCCCTATCACCTCTCCATCCTCTGACAGTTTGACGACGACATTCTCTCCCGCATTTGCGATCCAGAGGTTCTCGCCATCGAACGCCAGGGCAAAGGGCTGCTCCCCAGTAGAGTATTCCCTTATGAACAGGCCGGCGGTGGACAGCTTCACTACGGCATCGCCCGGGTCCGCCGGGGTCCCCAGCTTGCTCACCCAGATGTTCTCTCCATCGAATAAAATAGCCCCCGGCACCACACCTAGCTTGTAGCTTCCGATGGGCGCGCCTTCCAGGGAGAATCGCCTCACTGTGGTGTTGAGGGCGTCCGGTTCCCCCAGGCTAGAGACCCATATGCTCAGGCCGTCGGAAGCCAGGTCCGTCGGAGCCAGCAGGCCCAGGTCAAAGGTTGTGATCCGAACCGACCCCGCGGGACTAACCGCAGCGCTGGACGTTGGAAGGCCTACGGGAGACGATACAGCGGCAGGTGTGGCCGTTGGTGCTGGCGGGGACCCTCCGCCGCACGCCACAATTACCAGGGCGAGCAGCATCGTTGCGAGCAAAGACCACCCTCTTGCTCTGATTACCTTCCTTATTGCACCTTCAGCCATACTACCTATCTCCCAACGGCCATGATATCAATAATGTAACGGTTCCACGGCCCTCTGAATAGGGGCCACCCGAAAACTGTGTGGCCGCGACTCAGATACCAGCGGTGATATACTCTTTACCCTGTATACGAATATCGAAAGGTAAATCGAAATGGCCGCCAAAGAAAGCTATGTTATCGTCGGTGCAAATCTTGCCGGAGGCAGCGCCGCTGAGACCCTGCGCCGTGAGGGATTCGATGGCCTAATACACCTCATAGGCAGGGAGCCCGATAGACCCTACGACCGGCCCCCCCTCTCCAAGGAGTACCTTCGAGGAGAGAAGGAAAGGGAGAAGCTGTTCTTCAAGCCTCCCGAATTCTACGATGAGCAGGAGATAGGCCTCCGTCTCGGGACCGGCGCCACGAGGTTGGACCCTGCCGAGCAGACCGTCGAGCTGGACACCGGCGAAACCCTGAAGTACGACAAGCTCCTTCTGGCCACCGGGGGCCGAATCCGGAAGCTGAACGTCCCCGGAACGGATTTGGAAGAGGTGTATTATCTCCGTACCATCGGCAACTCTCAACGGCTTGCTGAATCGATAAATCGAAGCCGGAAGGCGGTGGTGGTGGGCGCAGGATTCATCGGGTCTGAGGTGGCGGCATCACTCCGGATGAAAGGGCTGGATGTCACCATGCTGGAGATAGAGCCCGTGCCCCTGCGCCACGTCCTGGGCGATGAGTTGGGCGAGATATATGCCGGCATCCACCGGGGCCACGACGTTGACCTGCGCCTGTCCGAGGGCATAGCGGAGATTCAGGGCCACCGTCGGGCAGAGCGGGTCATCACCAGCTCCGGGGCCTCCATCGATTGTGACCTGGTGGTGATAGGCGTTGGCGTCGCTCCCCAGACCCGGCTGGTCGATGGCACGGGGATAGAGGTCGATAACGGCATCCTCGTAGACGAATACTGCCGGACCAGCCTGCCCAACATCTTTGCCGCGGGGGATGTCGCCAACTGGTGGCACCCGGGCCTGGGGCAGAGGCTGAGGGTCGAGCATTGGGACAACGCCCTCAATCAGGGAGCCGCAGCCGCCCGCAGCATGCTGGGCCGCCAGGAGTCCTACGCCCCACTTCTCTACTTCTGGTCCGACCAGTACGACCTGAACATCCAGTACCTGGGCCACGCCGTCAAGTGGGACCACATCGTCTACCGGGGCGACCCGCAAGAGCAGAAATTCACCGCCTTCTTCATGGACGACGGTCTTGTCCTGGCCGCCCTGGTGGTGAACCGCTTCAGGGACCTGAGACCCACCAGGACCCTCATCGGCCAGAAGATGCGGGTGGACGAGAAACAGTTGGCCGATGAGTCCACCGACCTGAAGCAGCTGGTGAAGTAGGCGCCCAGGCCACCCATCCCTCTGGCCCCTGGGCTGTTCCAACCCGATTTAAGGCTTGATAACGCCTAATGGTCTCGTTTCACCTGATCATCCAACGCCCGATCAGCATCATCTCGATACAGTATCCCTACGAATCGTCCCAGGGCAGTGGTCACGATGTAGCTTCCGACACGACGATCGTGCATGCGAGGACCGATGTCGTGTAAAAAGACGTCAGGTCGGATCGTGGCTGGTCCAGACCGCATGGCGTCCTCGACTTTCGTATCCGGGTCGCCGTCGAACGCCTTGCCGCGTACGCGGCCAAGTACGATCTGTTCATCATTGAGCACGACGCACACGTTCTTGCCAGCGGACGAAACCTTCTCGTTTATGTCTCCGAGCCTGTCGTTAAGGGCGCATGTCGAAATGTCCCGCCGTACAATATCGATGACCCGTGTCGCCTTCCCCTCTCTGGGCAATCCGCCAACCGCCCAGTCCGCTTTGCCATCGAAATAATCGTAGACCTCTGTGAAGCCTAGGGTTTCGAGCCGCCACGCGGCCCTTGGGCTCAGGTCTCACAGCACGTCGTGACAGTAGACGATAACAGGGCGGCGCCGGTCGAGATTGGCGACCGAATCTCTGTCGAGAACAGGGAGCGGGATATTGATAGCTCCCGGGAGGTGGTCTTGCTCATAGTCGTTTTCCGGCAGGACATCCACTAGCTGTGCCCCGTTCTTGAGAAGCCGTTGAACGTCTTCTCTGTCGATGATAGTTGGCATACTAACCCCTCCTCTTCACGGTATCAGCCCCGGGTACCTTTCGAAGGTTTCGCACCCATGACCTCATTGTGGCCGTTCAATAAGCTCCCCCAAACCGGTTGTGCCCCTTCTCCTGCTCGTCGCCGCACTGCTTGGAGTAGTCCAGCTCTATACTTTTCATCTATCCCCCCCGGCGATTACTATGCTGATGTCAGGCATGTCGGCCTTCTCATATACGCTGTTACCCCTTGGTCCTTGACCTAGCGGGCGCTGCGGTTCTCCTCGATCTGTTCTATCAGAGCCGCCGAGTCAATCCCCAGCTCCACCGCTCTAGCCACATCCTGCTGGGCCTCCTGGTCCCTACCCACGATGGTATAAGCCAAGGCCCGGTTGGCGTAGGAGAGCGCGAAT
>JADFJI010000265.1 GCA_022566235.1 Chloroflexota bacterium | reverse complement strand
TAGAGAACGATTTTGTCGAACTTGTGGAGATTACCAAATCACTAATGAGTGGCGGGGACAAATTCAAGCGGTCGATCACCGAACAGCGATCGTTAGAATCAAGGATGGCTGCCTTAGGGCACCCGAAAATCACCGAATTTGAACGTGAGAACATGATTGACAGAGACAACGAGCTTCAGCAAAAGTTGGAAGATAGGGAGAAATCCTCTGTTGACGCTCAACCTCTCAACCCAGGAGATAGTAGATGGCGCCAACAGGGCCCTTCCACCCGAATGGCTGCAGGAGCAAGTGGAGCAGATACTGGACCAGGCCTTCGGGTACTTCACCGGAGGAAGAGACGGTTTCAAGATCACCATCGAGGCCAAGGACCGGGCTACCGAGCTGGCAGAGGTGATCAAAGACCTGTTCATCAAGTCCGATACCTATACCGTCTTCCTCGACGAGGTGGTCACCCCTGAGGTGGACAAAGCGCTGGAGGACCAGGGTGTCCTCCCCTTCGGAGTAGACCTCACCGCCGGCCGGCTGATTAGCTCTGTCCAAGTGGTGGCTCCCGAGGATTGGGTCAAGGACCAGGTCGTAATGGTTATAGACGAGGTGACACCCTATTTTGTGGCTGACCGGGAAGGCTTCGAAATAAGGATTGAGCTGGCAGATCGGGTCAACACAGCACTGGTAGAGATCAAGGTCCTGTTACGGGAGTCCAACGCCTACGACCTGCTATACGATGAAGTGATAACCCCCGCTGTCTTCGAGGCCGTGGGCCCCAGCCTGGACCTGCCCTACGGCATAGCCATCACCAACGACGAGCTCATCGAGGCGATGAGGGCCGTGGCCCCGCCCGACTGGGTCCAGGAGCAGGCGGAGAGGGTTATCGACGAGGCCGGCCCCTACCTGACCGGTACCACAGACCGTCTGCAGGTGACCGTGTCCCTGGAGGAGAACAAGGCCGACGCCCTCGAGGTGGTCGACCGGCTAGCCAGGAACAGACTCGAGGCCCTGGTGGATAGCCTGCCCCAGTGCTCATCCCTCGCAGACCTGGCCGGATTCTCGGTGGACTCCCTAGAACTACCTCCCTGCATCCCCGCCGGAATCGACCCTCTGGGTTTAATCGATCAGTTCGACCTGGACATCACCGGTCCCCTGGTTGATGCCATGGATACCGTAGTCCCCGACAGCGTCACCTTCACCGACGCCGACCTTCGCCAGGCCCTAGTTGCCGCCGGCAGCGAGAAGAACGTGGAGCTCATCGACACCATCAGGGACGTGGTTGGGGAAGGTTATGTCTACACTGACCAGGACCTGCGCCAGGACCTGGTCGACAACGTCGGTGGTGACCCCATTCGAGCCCTGGATAGCGTCAGGGACGCCCTGGGCAACGGATGGACCTATACGGACCTGGATATGCGTCAGGACATCAGGGAACAGCTATCCCCGGGCGACGCCGAAGATGCCCTGGACGCCATCGACGAAGGCCGTAAGTGGCTGGGGCGGGTCGACACATATCAGTTGCTCTTCCTGCCCGTCGGCGCCGTGTTGTTGGCGGGCATCGGCTTTCTGGGCGGCAGACGATGGTCCAGCCGCCTGGCCTGGGCCATGATTATTCTGGCTATGGTATCGGCCATCACCTTCGCTGCCTCGGCCCCCGTCTACTCCTCCTTAGGCTCTCCCGAGCTGGATGACCTGAGGATCGATGCCATAGAGGACCTCAGCGGAACCGAGCTCTTGGCCACCGACAAGGCTGTTAGCATCCTTATCGCGGCCGTGGATGATATCCTCTCGGGCATCAGCCAGCTCAGCCTCATCATCATGATCACCGCCCTGGTCATCTTTTTCCTGGCTGTTTTCTGGCGCACAAGGCTTCTGGCCCCGGTCAGACAGGTGGTCAGCATCGGGCGTCGGGAAACGCCCCCCACCCCACCGCCCCCCGAACCCCCACTCCAGGGAACGGAAGGCGGCGCCCCTGCCGAGAACGCCTCGCCAAACAGCTGAGACGATTAGGTAGGACGGCACTACTTTCCATCCTCTGGCGCCAACCGACATGTGTTCAACACACCTCCCCGCATTGAGGGCTGAAGGGGGCAGATGAAAAGTGGAGAGTGCAGAGTGGAAATCCCCCGCTCATGGTGACCTTGCCTGTCCTGAGCAAGGTCGAAGGATCGAACCATGCCGGGGGGCATGTCCCGACAAGTCGGGACCAAAGGAAAATTTTTCCCCCTTCTCCCTTGCTAAGGGAGAGGGGGACACAGGGGGTGAGGGTTAACTTTGAACATCTTCGTCTCAGGCTCCTTAGCCTACGACCGGATCATGAGCTTCCCGGGCCGGTTCGCCGACCACATCATGCCCGATAAGCTTCACATGATAAACGTCAGCTTCGCCGTCAGCGGTCTGGTGGAGAGAATGGGAGGGACAGCAGGCAACATCGCCTATGCGTTGCGCCTCCTGGGAGAGCAGCCCACCATCATAGCCACCATAGGCCGGGACTATCACCCCTACTTCCAACGCCTGGACCAGATGGGCATCGGCCGCGATGACATCAAGGTGGTGGACCAGGAGGTCACCGCCTGCGCCTACATCATTACCGATAAGTCAGACAACCAGATTACCGCCTTCAACCCCGGGGCAATGAACCACCCTTCGTCCTTCGACCTTCAGGGCGAGAGCCCGGATGAGAGCATTGGCATCATAGCCCCGGGCAACCTGGAGGACATGATGGTTCTCTCCCAAACCTATCGAGCTAAAGGGATAAGATTTATCTTCGACCCGGGACAGTCTCTACCGATATGGGACGGTAAGGCCCTGTCGGAAGCCATCCAGGGCTCCTATATCCTCATCTCTAACGACTATGAGCTCGCGCTGATAACAGACCACACGGGTATGGACAAAAGGGCCCTGCTGGACCTCACCCAGACGATAGTGACCACCAGGGGCGAGGCGGGATCGATAATAACCACCCGAGACGGCGAGGAGTCCATCCCCTCCATCCCCCGCCCCGAGACCCTGGTCGATCCCACGGGCGCGGGGGATGCCTACCGGGGCGGGCTTATCAAGGGCCTGATCTACGGCAAAAACCTGTTGGAGAGCGCCCGGCTGGGGACGACCTGCGCCTCCTTTGCCATCGAGGTCCAGGGCACCCAGGAGTACACCTTCACCATGAAGCAGTTCAACGCCCGCCTCAAGCACCACTTCAGCCCGTAGCTGAGGAAAGAGCGCCCAGGCAAAATCCGAGGGCGAGTGGATGGGACAGCACTGATAGCCTTTAAAATAGCCCCCACAGCTCCCGGGTGCAGGGCTGAGCCATGCCGGGGAGTTTGATCCCGACACGTCGGGACTCAGTCCCTAAACACATTGAGGTCGGGCGGGGGGGGCCATCGGGATCTTCATGTCGACGGTGACTGCGGGCATCGAGACGCATGTCGCGGACATCGAGGTGAATGGAGCCTGCAATCGATTCAGTGTGGCGGCTGCAGTGGAGGTCGCCTTCGAACCTATCGGCAACCCCGTGACCGGGGCCGAGCATCATGTTTCGGTCAACCTGCCCACAGGTATGCTCACTAAACGGGAACACTACTATTCAACCAAAGCCTTTTCAGTGAATGCCGGCTCCCTCTCCTTCGCTTACCCAGGTCGGAATGCAATAGCGTCAGCTGGCAATTGGCGCGGACCATAACCTTTGGTCATGAGGGTCAGCAGCAACTGCCTCCCCGGTCGGTCCTAGTGCCCAATCGCGCGTCGTGGAAGTACTACAGTGTAATTCATGACGGTTCTGCTGATCCAA
>JADFJI010000264.1 GCA_022566235.1 Chloroflexota bacterium | reverse complement strand
CACAAAAGGCCCGCCCTCGCCCTTCGAGCAGAAGCCGTAGTCCTCCAGGGCGAAAACGACCAGCGCCGTGAAGTGGTCGTAAATCTGGACCACGTCTATGTCCCTGGGCGTAATACCCGCCATCTGAAAAAGGCGAGGGGCCGAGCGGACGGCCACGGTCTGGCTGACCGACCCGGTCTCCAATATAGGGGGGACCAGGCTCTGGGTGGCGGCCATGATATAGGCGGGTGGATGGCGAAGGTCCCGGGCCCTCTCGGCGGAGGTGATCAGTATCGCCGCCCCGCCATCGGTTTCCAGGCAGCAATCATACAGGTGAAAAGGGTCGTAGATCATCCGGGAGTTCTGATGGTCTTCGATGGTCAGGGGTCGTCCGTACATGATGGCCCTGGGATTGAGGTTGGCATGTTTGCGGCAGGCTACCGCCACCGCCCCGAACTGGCTGCTGGTGGTCCCGTACTCGTGCATGTGCCTGCGAGCGTACATCGCCAGCTGCTGGCCTGGGACCAGCAGCCCGAACGGCTCCATGAAGGCCGATTGCCCCTGCCCTCGCCGACCCGTGACCGCCCCCGCCCCGTATCTCCGCCCCGACCTGCCGTTCATGGCCCGGTAGAGCAGGACGTTGGTGGCCATGCCGCAGCTAATTGCCATCGCGGCGTGGGCCACCAGACCTCCGCTTGCCGTTCCGGTGTAGCCCAGCTCATCGTAAAAGGTCAGCTCCGGGATGCCAAGGGAGGCTATCAGCTCCTCCTCGGAGGTGGGGTCCACCGCGAAGCGGACCATGCCGTCGATCTCCTTCGGCTTCAGGCCCGCATCCTCTATGGCCCTGCTGCACGCCTCCATGGCCAGGGACAGCTCGCTCCTCCCCGATTCCTTGGAGTACTCCGTCTCCCCGATGCCCACTATGGCGCAATTATCTTTTATGCTGTCCACTCTTTTAGGTAACTGTCCCATCGGTTCAAGTAATCAGCGGCGCTTGTCGTCCGCCAGTGTACTTCGGAACCGTGATAGTCATAGGCGGTGTTCCTACTAGTCCGCTCAGCGAAATGAGACCCCGACGAGAGCCAGAACCATCATACGTGTACATTACGTCTACCTTGGCATAAAGAGCACTCGCAAGTTCGATAGCATCCATCGTGCGAAGCCAGGGATGAATCCATCGCAACTCCCGAGCATCTGCGGCGCGTGCTGGCTCTAATGGAACCAGTGTAATGTATGGTTCCTCAAAGAGATCAGTAATCTTTTGCCTTATCTCCAAAGGGACTTGTGCAGGCGGAAGTCCGATGGATTCTGTTCGTACCACTTCTACGATTGTTGCCGTTGAGACGAAAAGCTGAGCAGTCCCGTCCATCGCTTCTTGGAGAAAGTGTTCTAAAGTAGAACGTCTGTCTATCGCTTCTTGTGTTTGGAGGTCTGAGATCAGAGAGATCCATGTGTCCGCCCCCATGAACCACCGTTTTAGCTTATCCGGCATCCCTCATTCTCCTGACATACTCAGAAGCACCCAAGCCTCCAGTGATATCAAAGATGCCAGACACGGCCTTAGCATCGCTAAATTTCGCGTTGGTTCGTAGTGTTTCTACATCCCGAACAATGGCAGAACGAACCTCACCCTTACGATTTGTCCGCAGGGCACCAGAAACACGCACCCTATTCTCATAGAGGTCATAAATTCGCTTCTTTAGCTGTGCAAGTTCGCGTTCATCGAGATCAGGGTCAAGTTGGCAATCAACCCTTGAGGCAAGCACTGGCTCATACAATGCAAATGTAAACCCTCGATGAGAGTTCATGGCTTCCAGGAACCCTTCTATAGAGCCGACCATCTCACGTCCAGGGTGTAAGATTTCCCGTACATTAGCGGCAATGGTCTCATTACACACGATGCGCATTGTCGGTGTGAACACTTCCACTTGATGCACACGATCACCGAGCACGGACACCAGTTCCCTTGCGCTATTCAGTGCTTGGTCAGAAAAATAGCGTGGCCTGATATCCCTCTCCTTCAATTCCGCAATGCCTTCCATCACCGTATCAATAATCGCACTACGGTTGTCTAGCTGTCCTTCCCTAACAACCGGCTCGACGACTATAGCTGCGGGGCTATGCCGGTATAATTCCTTTAACGTCCAATCACTCGTGCGAGACAAGCTGGGGGAGAGAGCGATATCTATTTCACCAAGAAGACGTAGTAGATTATTGGCGGAACTGAGAAAATCAGGAGCCATTAGAAAAGGTCCCGATTCGCGGACTCGGACACCGATGGTATGCACTTGATCGTTTACCATTTCACTCCCTGCAACCCCACCTAAATCACCCCTGCTTTCTCCAACTTCGCCATGTGTTGAGGGGTCATCTCCGGCAGGCCGCCCAGTATCTCCTGGTTGTGCTCTCCCGCGGCCGGGACCTTGCCCACGGCACCCTTGGTCTTGGAGAACTTGATACTGAGGCCCGGGGCCATAATGGTCCCGGAGCCGTCCTCGGTGGGCACTTCTACCAGCATCTCCCGCGCCTTCAGGTGGGGGTCCTGGGCCATCTCTGGTATCGTCTGCACCGGGCCGACGGGCACCTCAGCCTCCACCAGCATTTGAACTATCTCGTCCACCTTCCTGGAGGCCGCCCATTCCCGAACCAGGACCGATCGCTCCTCCTGCTTGTCCGCCTCCGCCGACATCCCCAGATAGGACGGGTCCTGGGTCAGATCGGACCGGCCCATGGCGTTGAACAGGCGAGTCCAGAGTTTCTGGGAGTTGACGGAAATTATCACGTGGCCGTTTTGGGCCTTGTATACCGATTTGTAATAGTCCTCGGGCCCGATACCCGTGCCCAGGTAGTGGGACAGCGGTATCTCCGTAAGGGTTATGCCGCTGTCCAGGAGGCTCACCTCCACCACCTGGCCCTCACCCGTGACCTGTCGATGGAAAAGCGCTCCCAGGGTGCCGATGCAGGCATGGAGCGCCGTGACCCGATCTATCACGGGGGAGCCCGTGAGGACCGGGTGTCCTTCCGCCAGGCCCGTGACCTCCATCAGCCCGGACATCGCCTGGCCTATCGGGTCGAAGGCCGGCCTGTCCCGGTAGGGGCCGTATTGCCCGAAGCCCGACACCGATGTGAGGATGATGTCCGGCTTGATCTTTTTCAGGTCTTCGTAGGCGAACCCCATCCTGGCGACGACCCCGGGCCTGAAGTTCTCCAGGACGATGTCGGCGCCCTTCACCAGCTGGCTGAACAGCTCCTTGCCCTCCTCCGAGCGCATGTTGAGGGTGATGCTCTTCTTTCCCCGGTTGTAGGCCGTGAAGTAGACGCTGGTGCCGTTGACGAAAGGCCCGTGGTGCCGGGTCTCCTCTCCCCCCACCTTCTCCACCTTTATCACCTCGGCCCCCATGTCAGACATCAGCAGGCCGGCCCTGGGCCCGGCCTGATAACGGGCCAGTTCCAGGACTCGAATACCGGTCAAGCATCCCGCCACTTGGTCACCTCCGGAGATAGTAGTCGTCGTTATTTAAGAATGTTATCACAATCGAAACGGACGGGCGTGTCCGGTACTTCATTTTCGACATTCACGAATCCTTCACCGCAACTCATCACCGAATCTTACAAGTTGCACATCTCCGGGTCACCATTAAGACGACCAGCTACCACTGGCGTCTGGCGAATCGCTGCCTTACTCCGGATACACCCAGAAACGCCGCCAGTATCAAGAACCCGGCTACGAACCCGCCCACGTGAGCCCAGTAGGCCACACCTCCGGCGAAAGCCCCGCCAACACCGGCAGCGATGGC
>JADFJI010000263.1 GCA_022566235.1 Chloroflexota bacterium | reverse complement strand
TACCCGTAATTCGAAAGGATGAGCGATGCGAAGAGAGTCCTCCACTTACTTGCAAGCGGTCTACCAGGCCATCTGGATGGGGCTCGGGGCCCCGAGGAGCGAGGCCTGGACCTTTGCCCGATGCTTTGTGAAGGCCGACCTACTGGGAAAGGATACCCAGGGGATGGCGTGCATTCCCCTGGTGTACCCTTGGGTCCGCAGCGGGGCGATACGCTTCGGAAGGCCCATCAAGGTTGTGAATGAGGGCCCCTCCTTCGCAGTGATAGACGGTGCCCGGGGCCCGGGCCAGGTGGTGGCCACCAGGGCCATGGAGATCGCTATCCAGAAGGCCAGGGAATCGACCATCGGGTGCGCGTGGGTCTACAACAGCAACGACTTCACCATGGCCTCCAACTATTCGATCATGGCCCTGGAGCACGACTACGTTGGCCTGGCCATGAGCAACGGGGTCCCCCTGGTGGCGCCATGGGGTGGCCGGGACCCGGTATTCAACACCAACCCCCTCTCCTTTGCCATACCGGCAGGTTCCGAAAGGCCCATCCTCTTCGACGGCAGCATGAGCTCGATATCCCATGGCCGGGCGGTCCTCGCTGCCCGGGACCGAGTTCACGTGCCGGAAGGCTCCCTGGTCGACCCCGAGGGACGCATCACCGACGATCCCCTGCCCCTCATCGTTGACCCCTACGACCGTGCCTCGGAGCAGCTTGGGGCCATACTATCCCTGGGGCCTAAGGGGTTCGGGTGGCTCATCCTGGTCGACGTGCTGGCAGGAATCATGTCGGGCGGCTCCACAGCCAAGGAGGTACCATTTCATCCGTCGTCCCAGAACCCCTGGACCGGCGGATTCTTCCTGATGGCTATTAACGTGAACAACCTGACGCCTTTAGATGAGTTCAAGGCGAAGGTCGACGGCCTGATACGCAACGTCAAGGCCTCCAGGAGGGCCGAAGGGTTCGAAGATATCTTGCTGCCTGGGGAACGGGCTATGAGTGAGGAGGAAAGCAGGCTACGGGAGGGAATCCCGGTCCGGGAGGAGCACTGGGGCCAGGTGGTGGCCATAGCAGGAGAGGTGGGAATCGACCTGGAGGCCCTAAGGGCCCACTCCGAAGAGGAAGAAAGTTGACTGCGGCAAAGCCTGACATGGGAGAGCGCCAAAGGGATGAACGGGATGGACGTTTCGGAGTCGAGGCCGCTATTCAGGAATTCGAGGACGGGGCTTCTGGGTCTCGCTCTTCAGGGGCTTCTCGAGGTCCTTGACCACCTTGTCCACTTCCGAGGAGGACTTCTTGAACTCCCTTAAGCCTTTGCCCAAGGCCCCGCCGATCTCCGGCAACCGGCCTACACCGAAGATGATGATGATGATGACCAGGACTATTAAAAGCTCAGGTAAGCCTATGCCAAATGGCATTTTACTGACCCCCTCCTGTAAACTGCCTCTAACCGATAATGATACTAGCCTGGGTCACGGGCGTCAAGCCGGCCTGGTGCCAGGGCCCTGGACGATAGCCCCAATCCCGTGACCCGCATCTCTGGCTAGGGAGAAAATATCTGTATGGTTTCCAAGATAATAGCCCTGGATTTCGACGGCGTGATGTGCGACAGCGCAGCCGAGTGCCTGGTCTCGGCTTACGGGGCCTTTGCCTCCATCAGGGGCGTCTCCTTCGCGCCGGGGGCCGACGCCGTTCCCGACCGGTGGCGGGATGGGTTCTACCGCCTGCGCTCCTTTACCAGGGACGGCAAGGACTATCTCATGGTCCTCCACCTTCTGGACGTCGGAGCGTCTATTCATACTCAGGCGGACTTCGATTCAGAGTCGGATGCCCGGATGCGGGACCTCCTCCGGATCTATGGAGCGGGCAGCGCCCGAGACCTTGAGGCCCGTTTTCAGGAGTCCCGCAGGGCCATTCGCCTGAGGGACGAGGAGGCCTGGATGGAGATGAATCCCCTGTACCAGGGAGTAGCGGAGGCCCTTGACCGCTGTCGCAATAGCTTCGATTCCATATACGTGACCACCTTCAAGCCCACGGATGCCGCCGCCCGGATCCTCAGACACCACCGGGTCCCCTTTCCCGAAGGCCAGATTCTGGGCGGGGACAAGATAGGCGAGTCCGCAGACAAGAACCGCCACATGGAACGGGTCCGCGGAATGACATCGGTCCCCCTCGAAGATATCCACTACGTGGATGACCAGGTCTCTCACCTGAGGGCGGCCCTGGGCCTGGGGGTCCGGTGTTACCTGGCCACCTGGGGGTACAACACCGATCAGCAGGCAGAGGAGGCCAGGGGCCTGGGGATAACGCTGCTGGCGGAGACAGAGTTCCCCGATTGGATGGACGGGTTGACCCAACCGGGATGACCCTTATGCCGGTCTAACGGCGTCCGCCGTAAATGGCCCTTCACCCTTCATCGGGTCTCGGGGCCTAAGGGTTGCCTGCCGCCAGGGCTACTTCAGGCCCATGACCCGGGCCGCGGTGCCTCCCATGATCTCTTCACGCTGGGCGTCGGTTAGAAAGCTACAGTGGACCCGGTACTGGTCCACAACCTGCCGGTAGGTACAGTACCTGCCCACCATGGGCCAGTCGGACCCCCACATGAGGCGGTTGGCGCCTATCCGTTCGACACACTCCTGTATCGTGGGCTCCGCCTCCTTCCAGGGGTATTCCCAGATGGCGCCCATCTGAATGGTGAGCATCAGCTCCATATGACATTGGGGATAATCGAATATCTTCCATATCTCATCTGGGAACCTGATCCGGTCACCCTGCAAGTAGCTCCTCCAGGGCAAGCCGTGGGTGATCACCACGGTGACATCGGGGTACCGGTCCATCCAACGTATGAGGACCCGCTGCTCCTCCATGTACGTCTCGTGGAAAGACTGGCCGTAGACGTCCGCCCCCACCCCTCCTCGCCCTATCAGGGTGAAGAAGACGGGGATGTTCATGGATGCAACGGCCTGCCAGAAGGGCCTCATGGCGCCGTCGTCCCAGGGTTCGTTGTTGCCTTCATCGGTCTCCACCGCCGGCTGGTAGTAGTAGCGGGGCATGAACTGAAGCCCCACCCTACCCCCGGCCCCGACCTCGTCTTCCACCTCCCGGGCAGCTTTCTCCGGGTCCCGGGGAATGGCGTGGGCATCGACCATGATGAGCCGCATGAAACGGTCCGGATGGCGTCTCACCGCATCTCGCTGAAACTCGTTCTGGAAAGAGTACAGCCCCTTGTGCGGGCTGGTATGGAATATCCCTGCGTCCACTCCGGCATAGTCCATCTCAGCGATCATCAGCTCAGTGGGACATTCCAGGTTGTGAAGCATGGGTGGAAAATACTGCTTGGCGTAGGTCTCGCCCTCGTACACCCATACGTTCTGGCCCCGGTCCCGGGTCCACTCCACGTTCCTCAGCTCGCCGGATACCGGGTCCACCAGGGTGCTGTTGTCCACCTGCACCCTGTCTCTCACCCGCCATGCGGGTTGGTGGTGTGTCGAAAGCTCCCGCTGGATCACCCTCATCTTCTCCTCTTTAGACCTGTAGCCCGCCGGCGAGTCCCACTGTGCGAATGCTGATGGGTAGCAGTCTATGATCATTCGATAGAAAACCTCCAGGCCTGGGGCCCTTTACCTTTAGTCACAGGGGCCCTGGGCCTTACACGGCTAGGCCTCATCGGCGACGTAGTTTCGCAGGATACCTATCCCGTCTATCTCCACCTCCACTACGTCCCCAGGCCGGAGGCGATCGGGAACCCCCGGGGTGCCGGTAAAGATCATGTCCCCAGGCTCCAGGGTCAT
>JADFJI010000262.1 GCA_022566235.1 Chloroflexota bacterium | reverse complement strand
CAGTCCATCCAGGGTTCGCTGAGAAGAGAATGAGCCTGTCTTATCGTAGAGGGCGCCGAAGGGGAACAGCAGTGACCCGACCACCAGTACGGCGGCAACCCCGACCCAACTCCCGCCCATCACCTTACGCCATATGCCTCCCCAATTCCAATGTGCTACCAGATAATAAACGGCGTATGCGGAGGCCAGGGCCAGCATGATCCAGGCCTGGTAGTAGAACTTGAAGACGGTGTTCATCCGGTCGCCGAATACATCGACGATGCGAAACAGCTCGGGCCCCAGGGTCATGAGAAATCCCATGAGAAGAAGGGTCAAAGGGAACAGGGTACTGGACTGGTCTCCATCTGCCCGGCGCCGGACCCTCCCTATTATCGTGAGCAGCCCCAGGGCCAGGATTCCGTGGAGGGGAAGGAGCCTCAGAAATCGGATGCCGACCTCCTCCAGGGAGTCCACCCCCTGGCCCCGGACCAGGCCCAGGAGGAGAATCAACATCGTCCATACCAGGAATGGGGCCAGCACTATCGAGATCGATGCGATAAGCTCCTGGAGAGGTGGACGTCTTGTCCGCATCCGGCGCCACGCCAGGAGTAGCAGAAATGAACCGCTGATGAACAGAAACAGGCCCATGACCAGTACGTAGTGGATGTATCTGGTATTCACATCCTCCACCGGGGCGACCCACGGGAACAGGGGCGAGGGCCTGGGCCCCAGGTAGAAGGGCAGAAACAGAAGAAAAGACAGAATCCCCAGGGCGAGGGCGAAGAGGGCCCAGCCCCTGAGCCTGATCCAGTCCCATCGGCCCCAGACCAGGTAGCTCCGGACCAGGGTGATGACTAGAAATATGGCTAGTCCCGTAGGCAGGTCCCAGCTATTGAGAAAGCCCAGGGCCCCCAGGCATATCGCGATGACGACGAAGGCCACCGGGTTCCTCTTCAGCCAGCCCGGACCAAACTCCTCGCTGGACCTGAGGGCCTGAAGCCCGAGGCCCAGGGCCAGGATAACGAAGGGCAGGGCCATGACGTGGGGATGCAGATCCCCCAGGACAAAGCTGAAGCTGGGGAACTCGGTGATGGCCTGGTTTACCCCGCCCTCCGACGCCTCGATGACCCTAGTGGAGCGCCACCACCACACTGGGTCGCTGGGAAAGAGGGAAGTACCGTCCAACGAGCCCTCTATGCCCTTGACCCCGGTCCAGTTCCAAAAACCATCGGTCCCCAGGCCCAGGGACCTTACCGATTCGGCCATGGACTGCAGGTTTCCTATTCCCACCACGAATACCGAAGCCAGGAGGCCGACGGCTATGGGAGCCCTGATTCGGGGCCTGTCGACGCCCCGGTGGATCCTCACCAGGTTCGCAACCAGGCCGAAGGCCCCAACCGCTGTAAGGGCAAAGAGCAGCGCAAGGGCGAGATTATAAGACACGCCGCCAGACACGCCGGTTACCTTGGCTATGCTCCCATTTATAAGATAGCCGAAGTAGTAGTAGCTGATGGAGTTGCCGCTCAGCCACGGGTCCAGGGGCGGCATAGAGTCGGCCCTGATCACCGAGTTGAGGAAGGCGAAGTCCATCGGCTGCTCTGTGTGGTTGATGGCCGGGTCGTAGGACCGCACCACCGCCCATCCAGCGAAAGCCGCCAGGAATATCAGCTCCACAGTCAGGATAGTCCAACGCTCGGCGTAGAGACGCCTCCACAGCGATCGCCAGCGACCCCTTAGCAGCCGGAGGGACCCCGCGGCCAGAAGCGCGGCGATGGCCAGGATAGACCAGCGATTGAGGGGCACCAGGCCCGTCAAACCTACGAGCCAGACCAGGTAGCCCAGCAGCACCAGACCCAGGGGTTTAGCGAAAGCGTATCCCCTATCGGGCAGACGCGAGAAGAGAAGGAAGGACAGGGGCAGCACCAGAAGGCCCAGGGCCTCGACGGCTATCCACCAGGTTATGAAGTCCAGCATCGTGGTCTACTAATGGAAGCTCCCAGATATACGCACCAGACCAGTTTAAACCAAAGAAAGGCAATTACCCAATACTGGGAACGTGTGCCCATAGACGAAGTTGCTGTTCAGCTATGTCCAGGGTGAGGTCTATGGGGAAAACACGCACAATAGAGGAAGCGGGCGGCCCATGCCGCCGGGTTCTAGTGCCGGTGGGGGTCCTGGGTGACATTATTAGAGGGGAGGGTTCAAAGCTGTGTCGCGAGCCTGCCGCAGGCCCGCCGTACCCGAAAGGAGGATGGGGGGATTGGATCCATCTCTAATAAAACAGGCCTTAATCAAACAGGGCGCTTACAAAATCCTCGGCATCAAAGGGGGCCATGTCCTCGTACCCTTCGCCGGTGCCGATGAACCTGATGGGAATGGCCAGTTCGTCACAGATGTTCAGGACGATGCCCCCCTTGGCCGATCCATCCAGCTTGGCGAGGAATATGCCGGTGACGCCCGTGGCCTCGACGAAGTGCCTGGCCTGGACCACACCGTTCTGTCCGATGACGGCATCGAGGACCAGGAGCACTTCATGGGGGGCCGAGGAATCGATACGACTCACAACCCGCTTGATCTTATTCAGCTCTTGCATCAGGTTGGTCTTGGTATGGAGCCTTCCTGCGGTATCGATGATCAAAACGTCGGTCCCCTTGCTACGGGCGCTGTTGAAGGCGTCGAAGGCGACCGCCCCGGGATCGGAGCCCTGCTGGTGGGCGATCACCTCCGCGCCCACCCTGTCACCCCATATCTCCAGCTGCTCTATGGCCGCGGCCCTGAAGGTATCGGCCGCCGCCAGGATCACCGTCTTGCCTTCTTCCCTAAGGGCATAGGTCAGCTTGGCTATGGAGGTGGTCTTGCCCCCGCCGTTTACACCCACCACCAGCACCACCGCGGGCCCTCGATCTGGCGATTCCAGAAAATCCCCGTCTTTGGAAGGCCCCTGCAGGATGCTGACCATCTCCTCCCGAAGCGCCTGTTTGATCTGCTTTGGGTCCCGTATCCGCTCGTTCTTCACCCTCTCTTGAAGGGCCTCCGAGAGCTTCACGGTGGTACTCATCCCGACATCGGCCGAGATCAGAAGCTCCTCCAGGACATCCCAGAACTCCTGGTCTATCTTGGGGCTGTTGAAGACGCCTGCGACCCTCCGGAGCCAGCCCTGCTTGGTCCGCTTCAGACCTTCCTGGGTCTTCTTCTCTCGTCTTCTGAATCTCAAAAAAGCCATAGCTAAAGTAATCCCAGTCATGTTAGCATGGCGCCGAAAATAGGGTCAAGGAAGTGTGCTGAGGGTGTTTAATAACACTTTCAACCATCCCCCTGTCCCCCTTCCTTTCCTGGAAGGGGGTAAAAATTAAATCTGGTCCCGACCAGTCGGGACACCCGGGTTCTACGCCCCGGGGAAGGCTCGTGTCGTCATTTGCGCCGAATTGACTGCGGGAGTGCGCTCTCTATAATGGGGGTCTCTCAAGCGAAGCTGATGGTCGGCGGGAACAGGTGGCTCCAACAGGACTCCTTGATGCTTCGCACGGAAAGATGGATAAGGAATGCGTAGAGGAGATAGCCGAATGTCTATGACGCAGCAGGATCGTACGCCAGGACCCGTCACCATCCTCTACGAAGGCAAAGTGACCTCCGTCTCCACGGCATCGGGCACAGAGGACGATGTCTGGTTGACCCTGCCGGATTTGGCCGAATCAACCGGGTGGGAGGTCAAACCTGAGGGAATTTGTCGAGACGAGATGTGCATCATGGTCCCGGACAATGTGATGTCTTCCATTGTCTATGAAAAGGGAGAGGAGACCTGGTTCAA
>JADFJI010000261.1 GCA_022566235.1 Chloroflexota bacterium | reverse complement strand
CGATCAAAAGCTGTAACCGACACGCAGTCGCATCTGATGACGGTCGAAGCTGGACAAATCGAGCGGACCGGGCTCACCCGCCGACTGCCCGGCGATCTGGAAGCTCCAGGTGAATGAGGCCCAGGCATGCGGCGACAGGGTCACATAGGCCGTAGGCCCGAGATACGCGGCCTGACCCGCGAGCCGGTACGCCAGATCCGGAGACACCTTGGTGTAGTACGTGTTCGGGAGCGGGTAGCCGAAATAGGCCAAGCGCACGAGCGTGAGTCCGAGGATGACCGGCACACCAGCGCCCAGAGTCGCGATGACGGTCCGCCGTACGGACGGTGTGAGCCCGAACGTGATTACGAGCACCAGCAACGTAGCTGGCACGACCAGCGTCGAATCGGGTCGTGAAAGAACGAGCCCCACCACACCCGCTACGATGGCCCAACCGTGCGTTGCGCGGCCGCGCGCCGCGTTCAGGCAGATGACGAAGAACAAGTGCAAGGCTGCGCTCCATAGCGCCGTGTCCATCATCGCCAGCCCCGCCCATTGGTAGAACGCCGGCAGCGAGGCGAGCCACAGGATCCCGGCCCATCGGCCGGGAGCCACATGCGGTATTAGCCCCGATTTCTCGGGGTTGTCCCCCACACGGGGACAGGTTGATTACGCGTTACTCAGCCGTTCGCCACTGGCCTCTTGAATCCGATCTACTCCAGTCGGTCTCCGATTCCCTCCCCTTCGCCCCGACAAGTCGGGACTCCGGTTCGTTCCTCGGTTTCTTCATGGAGCTTCACGGAGAGGTCCGTTCGACTTGCATGCATAAAGCGCGCCGCCAGCGTTCGCCCTGAGCCAGGATCAAACTCGCCGTGCTAAATGTTTGTTTACCTGTTTGGCTTCCTTCCACTATTCAGTTGTTAAGGTGCTTTAATGCCCAATAATATTAGCACTCGCCTCGAATCAATGTCAAGGCGGTGTACTTGGGAGTGATTAATAACAGTTTAGACCATCACCTCCGATACTCGGGACTCGGCGTCGGGGCACTCCCCGCTTTTTAGGAGTTATCAAACGACCTCTGTATTTGGAGGGGCGCAGTTTCCCAAGGGCCGCTCCTCCTAGCCGCTCACCTGCTCACAGGCCTCCTTGTAGCTCTCCAGGAACGGGCCCAGCAACGGAACAAATTTGATGAGCTTGAGCTTGGGCAAGCCCCGGATTTTGATCTGGCCGCTGAAAAACATCTTTGGTAGGTTTCCACGCCCATACACCACGTTGTGGAGCCGCTCTGCATCCATGGTTATCTGAGCATCGGACTCTCCCTCAATAGATTCGAGGGGGGAGAACCGACCTTCCTCGTCGAGGGCTGTGTACAGAAACAGGTTGTAGTCCGGAAACTCCCAGCACAGGGTATTGAATATCTGGGCCAGTTTTTTGATGCTTTTTGCAGGCACCTTTTGGCCAGTCAACTCCAGGGTCTTCTCCATGATCCTCGAAAACTGGTCTTTAGGGGGCAAAGGTCTAGTCAATTTTCTCTCCTGTCTGACCGCAGAATTCTGCTCCGCAACATCATAGCATGGGTGGCTGTTTCGGGATTAAACTTCTCCCTAAATTGACACTCCCCGATCTGCCCGTGTAGGGTGTACCGGATATCCTCTTTCTTGTCCCATGCCCGGATGCAAAGGAGGAACCCATGTCCCCTCAGTCCCGACACCCACTTCCTCTAATACCCCAATATCGAGCTGCCGCGATCCAGTACGCTCCGACCCTCTTCGAGAAGGAGAAAAATCTGCTGGAGCAGCAGGAGATGGTGGAGGAGGCGGCTCGAAATGAGGCCAAGCTCATCGTTATGGTGGAGATGGCCACTACAGCCTACTGCTTCTACTCCCGGGCGGAGATCTCTCCCTACGTGGAGCCGATACCCGGGCCTACTACTGAGAGATTCGGGGAGATCGCATCTCGCTATGGATGCTACGTGGTGGTTGGGATGCCCGAGGTGGACCCGGAGACCGATGTCTACTACAACTCCCTGGCCCTGATAGGCCCCAACGGGGTCATAGGGAAGTATAGAAAGACCCACTCGTATATATCGGAGAACACCTGGGCCAAGGACGGTGACCTGGGGCTGCCGGTATTCTCCACGGAGATAGGAAATCTTGGCGGCTTCATCTGCATGGACGCCTCTTTTCCGGAGACGGCCCGACTCCTGGCCCTCAGAGGGGCCGACGTGATCTGCTTCCCCACCAACTGGCTCCTGGAGAAGGCGCCCGCGCCCAGCTGGCTCACCCGGGCCTTTGAGAATGGGGTCTACATAATCGCTGCTGACAGGTGGGGCAACGAGCGCACGGTGGAGTTCTCCGGGGGCAGCGCCATCATCGATCCCGACGGCTCTATTCAGTCCTATAAGGACACGGGTAACGGGATCGTGTACGGGACCATCGATGTGGAGCGGGCCCGGGACAAAGGTTTCGGGAGCGAAGGGATGGGTAACAAGCTGATGGAGAGGAGGCCCGGAGAGTACATGGACCTGGTCCGGAACAGCTACCTCTTCAATCCCAACGACTACTTCGGCCTGTACGGCCAGGACTCCCTTCCACCGGGCAGGAGCTCCCGGATAGGAGTGGTCCAGATGGCGTTGGTGAAAGGCGATGCCGAGGCTAACCTATCGAAGATCGACGGGCAACTGGACTCGCTGCCAGAGAGGTGCGACGTCGTGGTGCTGCCGGAGCTGGCCGTCACGGGAGTCGTGAAAGCGGGGCCCCAGGCCCGGAGCGTCGCGGAGAAGGTCGGAGACGGGCCGACAGTTCGACGGTTATTGGAGCTGGCCCGGCGGCACGACATTTACCTCGTGACCAGCATAGTCGAGGCTGAGGGAGGACGGCTGTACAACACCGCCCTTTTAGCCAGCCCCGACGGGCTGGTGGGCAGATATCGTAAGCTGCACTTGAGTGAATCGGATAGGGCCTGGGCGACTCCGGGGGACATCGGCCTTCCTACATTCGACATCAGCGTAGGCAGGGTAGGTCTCCTGGTAGGGCACGATGCGATGTTCCCCGAACCGGCCCGGGCCCTGGCTGTAAAGGGGACTGACCTGATATGCGTCCCCGGGGCGCTGGAGTATCCGGGGGTATCGGCCCTTGGCTCTACCCGGGTGCCCCTGGCCGGGGGCATCGTCACAGGGCCCGACCCTGTGCACTGGCACATCCTCAGGTCGAGGAGCGAGGAGAACAACACCTTCGTGGCCTTCGCCAACCAGTGCGGCGGCGGGTACTTTGGACGAAGCGGCGTGTTCGACAAGCAGGGTGACGGGTCTATCCGGCACGAGGTGGTGGCGTCGGAGGCGGACGAGGAGGTGGTGTCCCTGGAGGTGACCACAGGTCAGGTGGAGGGAGTGTCCCATCCCACCAGCCCCGTGAGGACCAAAGAGATGGTACGAATGCGCCAGACCTACTGGTACAGCCTGCTGGTGCACCCCGATCCTCCGATCATGAATGAGCTATCGGAAAACAGACAAAAACCGTAGCTCCACATTTGCCAGGGCCTGACTGCGGAACACCGCATCATAATGTCTGCCCCGTATTGGGGGGACGCCTCGTGATCTGCCCTCCATCGAACCATCCCCCTGTTCCCCCTTCCTTTTCAGGAAGGGGGAATTGATTAGGTTTGGGGGACACCCCCAAACCCCTGGCAAAGGGGCTCCGCCCCTCTGCACTCCCCGTTTGGAGGAGCTTATTAAGCGGCCTATAATGGCTTCTAGACGGGCCAGGTCTGAAGGGTGTAGCACATCTCCCAGAAGAGGTACTCGTAGCGGC
>JADFJI010000007.1 GCA_022566235.1 Chloroflexota bacterium | reverse complement strand
ACGAGGCCGGTTGCCTGTTTACTGACCGAGAGGTGGCGGCCGCCGGTGAAGGCGCCATCAAATGCGGCTTTAACGTCGCCTATGACGCCCCGGCGGGTGACCTGACCACCGGAGACCGGTTTTCCATCGCTTACTTGGGGAACGAGGACCTGGTGCTCCCGACCTTTATTGGATCCGGACCCTTTGAAATCAGGTTACGCAACACCGTTCTTGACCTGGACAACGCCGACGGCGATAGCGACCGCGCCACCGGCATTACCGGCGCCGATATCAATGTGGTCGATGGGCCGGACGGCGGCATCGTCGACGGAATCGACTTAATAGTCACTGGTTTTGACCCGCACACCAACGTCGTTAGCTTTGCTGTCCAAAAGGGCGAATCGATAAAGCCCGGTGATTCGTTTACCGTCCAATATTTGAACAAAGAGGACCTTGCGGTACCGGCCACCAGCGAGGTAACCCAGCAGCGGTTATACCTTGAAGCGATAGAGGAAATATTGCCCGAGATCAACAAGATCATCGTCTCCCCAGACGCCGAGTCAGTGCTGATTTTGGGAGGCCGGGAGGGCTTGACCCCCATACCACTGGGTCCGAGCCCAGCGCCCCAGCAATAATCATTCCGGCGTAGGAGTGTTAAATGAGAACCTTGGTCATTATCGGTGCATTGGTGATAGTAGTACTTATCGTTCTTGGCCAGTCCCTCTTCGTGGTGGACGTGACGGAGCAGGTCCTCGTCACCCGTTTCGGCGACCCCATCTCCATCATAAAAACCCCGGGGCTGAAGATCAAGGCGCCCTTTGTCGACACCGCCCTGAGGTTCGACAAACGGGTACTGCGGATCGACTCTCCGCCTGTGTCCATGCCCGATATCGACAAGCAGAACCTGACCATCGACTCCTACGCCAGGTACCGGATCGTCGAACCGTTGGAGTTCTTCAGGACATTGGGGAACGTGGAAACGGCCCGGAATCGGCTGGGCGACATCGTAACCTCCAGCCTGCGCGACGAGATCGCCCGGAGCACCCGGTCACAGATTATCGGCGCGGAGCGAGTCCTGGACGAAAACGGAGTCCCGGTGATCGACGAGGAAGGCCTGCCGGAAATAAAGGCCAGTGAGTCCCGGACCACATTACTGGAAAACGTTTTGGAAGCAGTTAGCGAGCGGACTACCGATAACGAGTTCGGCATCAAAATGATCGACGTGAGGCTGAAGCGGGCCGAGTTCTCCGACCGGGTCCAAGAGAGTATCTTCAACCGGATGCGGGAGGAGCGGAACCGGATCGCCACCCGTTTCCGCTCCGAGGGCGAGGAGGAGGATCTGAAGATCCGCTCCCTGGCGGGACCACCCAGGAGCTCATAAACCGGCTTATTGAGCAGCTTTCCTTTCAGGTCCCACAAAGCCAGATCGACCGCGCTGATGGCGTGGCTGGCCAACCCCTGGGTACCATAGTGGGTGGATGCTTTGAACATCACATCCCACAACTTCTCGGTAGCGAAACAGTTCTGTCCTTCAAGCAAGGGAGCGAAGTGGTCGTTGATGATTGATGAGACAGGCCCGGCATGGCTGGTCATACCCAAGCCCCAGGTGCCGTCGTCGGCGGTAGCTATGCAGATAACCTGGCCCCAGGGCGGCCAGTAGCTGTCGCTCCGCTCAGGGTTCTCGGCCGCGTTATTGGTGAACCACGACGCTTTAGGGGTATCCGGATTGCCGAACTTCCCGGGGCCGCTAAGTGGCGCAGAGCGAATGGTCTTGATTTTCACTGAGCTGATCCCTCACTGTGGCCTCCAATAGCATTACGGTCCGGGTAAATTGCGCCAGGAGGCGTATTGAATGTATATCTCGTCCAGACCCTCGTTGGCCAGGTCTTCAGGAATTCGCCCGGGAAGAGCGGCCTCTATTCGATAACGCCCTCTCGCCAGTCCTTGATGATCTCCTGTGCGGCATTGTGGCCGGGCGCTCCGGTCACACCTCCCCCGGGGTGGGCGCCGGAGCCGCACAGGTACAAATTGTGGACCGGGGTGTGGTAATCTGACCATCCGGTTAGGGGCCTGTAGCCGAACATCTGGTCGGGAAACATCCATCCGTGGTGCATGGTGCTTTCAGTGAGGTAGAACCGCTCTTCGATGTCCCGGGGCCCGATGAAAACGTAATCCAGGATCAGGTCTTTGAGGTTGGGGGAATATTCGGCCAGGGTGTCGATGCATCGCTGGGCAAATCTCTCCTTCTCCTCCTCCCAGGTCCCCTCCTTCAGATTGTAGGGAGCATACTGGATATACATGGTCATAGCGTGTTTTCCGGGTGGGGCCAGAGAGGGATCGGTGAGGGACTGGATGTGGCCCTGGAACCAGGGGTGTTCCGAGGGATAGCCCTTCATACAGTCTTCCAACGCCCTCTCGCTGTATTCGATGGAGGGGTTTATAGTTATGAACCCGTGGTCGCGGGTACCCGGGTCTTCCCCCTTGAAACAGGCCCACTCAGGGCGGCCATCCAACGCTATTAGCAGCTTGGCGAAATCGCCCCTCATCTTGATTTTGTCAACACTTAGCCTGAAGTCCTCCTGCAGATGCTGTGGCTCTATCAGTTTCAGGAAAGTCCTCTTGGGGTCGGCGTTGGAGGCCACAGAATTGCCTCTTAGCTCCTCTCCAGTTTTGAGGACCACTCCCCTTGCACGCCCGTCTTCAACGACGATATGGTCGACCTCTGCATTGGTTCGTATGGTCGCCCCACTTGCTACGGCGCTTTTCGCCATCGCCTGAGTGATGCCCCCCATTCCTCCTCTGCTGTAGCCCCATACTCCCCGCTCCCCCGTTGCCTCGGCGAGCCTGGCTCTAAACATCTGGTACATGTTCCCCTTGCTGCGGAGGCTTACCGAGTTGCCTACCGGGGCCAGAGAGGCGACGACCATTTTGACGGCATCGGACTCGAAACGCGCTTCCAAGAAATCTGCCATGCTCTCCATCATGATGATGCGGAACGCTTCCTGCTCATCGGGGGTCTTGAACTGGGCGGCCAATTCGGCAAAGGTAGGCGGAGTACGTAGCCATGTGCGCCGGATCAAACCCTCGTATCTATCAAAATACGCCTGAACCTCCAGGTAGGCCTGAGCGTCCTTCTTGGAAAACTTTCCCATCTCCTCGAGCAACCTGTCCGGGTCCTTCCAGCAGCAGAGGTAGCGCTCGCCTGGAAATAGCAGCAGGTCTGGAGGGTCAGCACTATAGGCTTCGTAACCATATTCGGATAGCTTCAAATCCTGGACCACCTTGGGCTGCAATAGACCCAGGAACATGGATGCGGTGGAGAATTTGAAACCCGGGAACAGCTCTTCTGTTACGCAGGCCCCTCCCACCATCTCCCTTCTCTCCAGCACCAGGACCTTCATCCCCTCCTTGGCTAGATACGCTGCCGTGACGAGGCCGTTGTGGCCGGCCCCGACTATGATGATGTCGTATTCAGGCTCGCTTGGCATTACGACTCCTCCTGTCCCGGTTCTCGAAGCGCCTAGTTGAACCCGATTTCTCCAAACAACCATGCCGAGGCCAGGGGCCTGTTCTCCTTGAAGCGACGGCTACTGTATATCGATACGTCCACAAGGGTGGTCTTGCCGGTGGTGATGAGCTCCGCCATCAGCTCGCCGGCCGCGGGCGCCTGCGTCATCCCCAGGCCGCTCCATCCAACCATGTTAAAGAATCCGCTGACATCTTCTGATTCTTCCATGATGGGAGAGTCGTCGGGGGTGACGTCGTAGGCGCAGGAGTAGCCGCCCCGATATGAGGCCATCTTCAAAGCCGGGAAGGTTTCCGGGCCTCGCTCTAACGCGTTAGCGAGAGTCTCTTCCGAGGCGTCCTCGGGCATAGTATCGGGGTCGAGGATCTCAGCATCTACTTTCTCCAGAGTGTTGATCAGGTTGACCAGGTTGCCCGGCTCGCACCGGAAGATATATTGGGAACGGCCATCGTGGAAGATAGGGGTGAAGGAAGGGAGTTCCCAGGGAAGGCGGAACACGACCCCCTGGCCCCGGGTCGGCTTGATGGGAATGTCGATGCCCACCATCTGTCCGATCTGGGGACTCCAGATACCTGCGGCATTTAGCACTATAGGAGCCGAAACGGCGCCCCGGGAGGAAGTCACGGAGCGGACCCTGCCCCCCGAGACATCTATACCCGTTACCTCGGTCTCCTCGTAGATCTCGACGCCCATCTCTCGGGCCCTGGCGGCGAAAGAAGCTGTCACTAGGCCGGGATTTGAATATCCAGCCTCGGGAAACAGCACCGCCACTGCCAGGCCCTCGGTGGCTACCCCGGGCATCATCTCCTCCAGGTCTTTAGTCGAGAGGTATTCGGCCTTTATCCCTCCCCGCCGGGAGAGGGCGACGGCATCCTCCAGCAGCTTTCGTTTTGACTCGGGCTCCGCCCAGATGCGACCGGTATTGCGGAACTCGGCGTCTCCCCCCACCATCTCACTGAAATTCAGGTAGACCTGGATTGTTCGCTGGATTATCTTGATCGTCTCTTCCACCCCATGATAAGGGCGGATGTGGGCCGCCGACTTGCCCGTGGGGCCCGAGGCCAAATACCTCTTTTCCAGCAACACTACATCCTTGACACCGCATTTGGCCAGATAGTATGCGGTGCTGGTCCCCATCACCCCACCACCGATAATAACCACCTCAGCCGTCGACTTAAATACCACGTGTGATCTCCGATCGTGTTCAGGGTAGCGTTCAGCCGTCTATCCAGGCAGTAGGTCCCTCCGCGAAAAGGACTGGCGAAGCCCTGTCTTCATCGAATACCTGCAGAGTGTACTGCTGTCGAGGCCAACATTCCACATCGCCTTTCGCTTGTTTACGTATGCCAACGCCATCCGAGTTCCTGGGAAAGGAAGAGTTATCGTTCTGGAAGAAAAAGGGGTTGCAAGGGCCTAAAGGACATCATTTTAGAGACGCGGGCGGATGATGTCGCTCACACACATTAGTGCCCTGGTGGAGACTGGAGAGGGTGGGGCTAGTCTTTATCGGCAGCTATGGCTTCAGGATTCGATACGTCTACGTGGCCGACGCCGAACTTTCCTGCTCCAATTGACAAACTGGGAGCTTCGATTTCAGGGGCACCCGCACCCCGGGTGTCATAGTGTAAGCCTATTCTCAGGTAACTGATTGCGGTGTGCGTGACTCAGGACGGCGTGTGCCAGCACCACCAGGGCCAGCGTCACAATGCCGCTAGTTACAACATTATCCGCTCGGTGTAGAAGGGCAAGTGCCAGCAGAAGCCCGTAACATGCTATCCCACCATACAGCGTCGGATGTCCCTGGCGGCGAAAGCGGAAACCCACGGCAATGCCAAACCCGATAGCGATAAGGCTATATATAGGCACAGCAAGAAGGGTAATCCCCACAAGTGTGAGCAAACCATCACCGCCCCGCAAACGAGTGAACATGGAATGCCAGTGACCTAGAATGGCCGTAGCTGCGGACACAAGGAGCCAGGCACCCTCTACGCCAAGTCGGTCGGCCACTATGACTACCGACATCCCTTTCGCCAGGTCACCTATGCCCACTGCCACAGCGGATCTGTGCCCTACGTTTCGGTACACGTTGGCAGCACCGGCCAAACCCGTGCCCGTGGAGAAAACATCGACCCGGACTCGTCGACCTGCAAGGTAGGCAAATGGAAGAGAACCAAGCATATAGCCTGAGAAGATAGATAAGAAGAGTAGCTCTAAAGCGGGCATGCAGCACCCTCCACAATCAGAAACACGACAAGTTCTCCCGAGTTATGTTCCTCAAAATCCTGCACCGGACCTCCAAAATCCCTGTGAGACTCTCGATATACATCACTACCCTGAGAGATGATTCTATCAAACATGTCACCCGACTGACACCATGTGCAACTTCTGTTTATTAATAATAGCACGCTCGGCGCCTAATCATCACAAATGGTAGACCGTTAGAGGATAATGAAGATTAAGCCGCTCTGTTGAGGCATCTGTTGAAAAACATCGGAATGAGGGAATCTTCGTATTGCCGGCTTCTTCCCAGTAGGTAGGGGTTCACAAAAGAATGGCGCTCTTATCGGCATCACAACTTACACTGTCTTACGGTGAGCTGGACGTTTTCTCTGGTGTAGATATCGAAGTTACCGATCGGGCGCGAATAGGTGTCGTTGGCCCCAACGGAAGTGGTAAGACCTCTCTGTTGAAAATCTTAATTGGGGATCTGGAACCGAACAAGGGGACCGTTAGCCAGGCCAAGGGCCTCCGGCTTGGATATGTGCCGCAGGCACATGTGGCGCTGGGGGAATGGTCCCTCCGAGACGAGGTGATGAAAGCTTTCCAGCGATTGCGGTCATTGGAAGAGACTCTGGCGACGACTGCGGCTGATATGGATGCCCGGGACGAGAGGAAAAGACACGAAGCAGAACTCCGCTACTCATCACAACTACAAGAGTATGAGGACCTCGGAGGTTACGATTACCAATCCCGCATGGAGAGAGTGGTTGCCGCCGTAGGCCTGACCTCTAACTCCTTGAATTCACCGGTCAACTCTGCCAGTGGAGGGGAGCGAAGCCGGGCCATGCTGGCCAAAGCCCTCCTGACCGATCCTGACCTCCTGGTCCTGGATGAGCCGACAAACTATCTTGATTTCGAAGCTCTGGCCTGGCTGGAGAGCTTCCTGGCTCGATTCCAAGGCGCCTTCATAGTCGTTTCACATGACCGCTACTTCCTTGACAAGGCAGTAAGTCAGGTGTGGGAGCTTGACCGGGGGCAGCTCCAGAAATATCGAGGCAATTACACGATGTATCGGGCCCAAAGGACCCATCGGGTAAAGCGACAGCAGAAAGAATTTGAACGACAACAGAGGCATATCGAGAAGGAAGAGGAGTTCATAAGAAGGTACCACGCCGGCCAGCGAGCTCGAGAGGCTCGAGGTCGGTTGAAAAAGCTGAGGCGATTGGAACGGATCGAGGCGCCAAGAATAGATGAAACTGTCCACATCAGCCGAGTCTCCGCTCGCCGTACCGGGCAGGTGGTTATTCAAGCCAGCGAATTGGGGGTCGGATTCCAAGATGGACAGACGGCCAGGCAGCTTCTATGGCTGCCAGAGTTGAAGCTAGAGCGCAATGACAGGGTAGCGGTGATCGGCCCTAATGGAGCCGGCAAAACGACCTTATTCCAGACGCTCCTGGGATTGACGCAGCCACTGGCGGGCACAGTAACCACAGGCCAAAATGTAAAGATCGGTTATCTGCGCCAGGGGGACACCGATCTGCCCGAGCACCTTACTGTACTGGAGGCGTTACTAGAGGCTAGAAACCTTCGGCCGGCGGACGCTCGAACCTACCTCGCCAGGTTTCTCTTCCAGGGTGAAGATGTACACCAATCTTTGGCGACCTGCAGCGGCGGTGAGCGTACAAGGTTGGCCCTGGCCCGGCTTCTGGTCACCGAGCCCGATGTCTTAGTATTGGATGAGCCAACCACCCATCTGGACATCCCCAGCCGGGAGGCGCTGGAGGAGGTGCTTATCAGTTACAGCGGCACCCTTCTTTTTGCTTCTCATGACCGGCATTTAATCTCTCTTCTGGCCGACCAGTTGTGGGTCCTAGAGCAGGGGGAAATATCCTTTTTCAAGGGATCTTTCGAGGCCTGGATTAAAAAACGACAAGAGGCGTTAGCTCCCGCTCCCAAAAGTCGAAAGCCTCGGGTAAAGCGGAACGTCTCTAGGTCTAAGGGTCGTAATTTACGGCCGGAAATACGTGATGTGGAGCTGTCGATCTCAAAGCTCGAAACCAGGTTGGCAGAGATCGAGGGAGATCTCCTAATCGCATCGGAGGACAGAGCCATAGAAAAAATTGCCGGCCTGGGTGAGCAATACAACCAGGCCCAGGCCCAGCTGGACCAGATCTGGGAACGTTGGGCCCGACTTACCTCCGATCAAGATGGTGGTTAAGTAAATCTTCCTCTTACCACCCTCCATAAAAACCCTTCACTGACCTGACGCTGCGGATCGTCTGTTGTTTAGTGTCGCCGGTGCAGACCAGATTTGAGTCCCACTCGGTGGTGTCCTTGAAGAAGAATGTGGCGAAGTTTAAGCCTGAAGATATGGTTACAGGGTTTCCCTTGTAGACGACCTGTTCAAGACCAAGGAATGGGTCAAGGCGAATCGGTAAGAACTAACGGTCAAGGCTCCTAAGGCCTCGAGGGTAGTTTGTTAGCACCTCGGCCCCGTCCCTGGTAACCAGGATCATATCGACTGTATTGAAGCCTCCCAAGCCCGGCACTGAAATTCCGGGCTCCATGGAGGTGATCATACCCTCCTGCATCACTGTATCGTTGTAGGACCTCAGTTCCCCTATCTTCTCTCTGCCCCACCACGGGCCCATCAGGCCGAAGGAGTGACCTGTGCCCATACCCTTGGTGCCGCCGTAACCCGCGTCTTCGAAAAATTTGGTGGTCAGCTTATCGATTTCAGAGAATTTCACACCCGGCTTGATCGCCTCTATAGCCCGATTGACCGCCTCCTGCTGAATCTCGTTAGGCCGCTTCATCTCTTCCGGAATCTTTCCTAGGAAGTAACCCCGCCCTAAGGTGCTGAAGTAACCCATGATTACCGGGCAGGCTACAACACCTACCCGTTTTTCACGTTCGATCTTGGTAGAAGTTGGCCCCGCGTGACCCCAGCTGCGCCCTGCTCCGGCCCGACAGTAAAACGGATAAGGCTGGAATTCAAAGTCTGGAAAACGTTTTGCATACTCAATTCCTGAGGCCTCAATCATTGCCCTGGCCACGTCGATCTCGGTAACGCCCACCTGTATCGCTTGCTCAGCGGCCTTGATACTGATCATGCAAAGCTCTGCACCCTGTCTCGATAACTTGATCTCCTCCTTTGACTTGACCAGTCTCTGGCGCTCGACCTGGTCCGAGATATCTACCAAGTCGAAGCTGGGCAAGGCCTTTCTCAGAGCCTCGAACATGAACACAGGCATCCAGTCGCTCTCGATACCGATTTTCCCGCTGACGATTCCCATTTCGGACAGCACTTCTCTAATAAGTCTTATGCAGCCATTCAACGGGGTCTCATAATCGTTGTAGTCTCTGACGTCGTCTATCCAGGTGAAGTCTTTGACCCTCCCCAACTCGGTATTGGCCGTAATCATGGCCGGGTTGTCCTTCAAGGGTAGAACGGCGGCGACGAATCTACCGTTGGGTTCGGCGAAGAAGAATCCGCCAAGATATACGAGGTTATGGACGGAGGTGATGATGGTACACGTGATTCCCTCCCGGTCCATCGTCCCTTTAAGCTCCGCCACTCTTCTTTGCATCTCCTGATCGCTAAAAATCCTGGGCATCTCGTACTCCTTATCCACCTACTGAGAATTGTTTCTACTGAACCAGGCTATTAATGCCGCGAGGGTGCTAATCAGTCAGACCATTACAACCCTCCCTGTAAGGACTGCCGAGGTATACAGGAATGGGCTAGCTGGGAGCAGAACAGGGAACCCCTGGTGCGCCGCGAGAGAAGGAATGAGAGTGACTATTCTCAGGTAGCGGACCAGCCAGTCTATGATCTAGTTGCCTGTGACCGCAACCACATCAATCTCCAGCAGCAGGTCGGGCCGGAACAGCCCCGAGACGGCTATCGAGGTGACACATGGGAGCGGGTCTCTTCCCAGGCTCATCCGTTTCCTGACGTCCCAGGCCCCCTTGACACTTTTAGCTCCTACCGCAAACACAAATATCTTGACTATCTCATCCAGGCCTGACCCTGCTTCTTGCAGAACCTTCTCGATGTTGCCCCAAATGTATTCGGCCTGGACCTCTGCGTCTCCCTCACCTACGACATTCCCCTCAGGGTCTACGGCAACCTGGCCTGATATGTATACCGTATTAGCGGTCCTCACGGCATGAGATATCTGCAGGTTATCTCTGTATGAGAAAAGACTTTCCACATTTATCGGTGTGCCAAACATACTCTCCTCCTCTATATGTTGAACTGAATCGCCTTTGGGGTCTCCCAATCAGGAACTGACCCGACCACGATACGGTGCCTATCAGCACCTACCCCATGACTGGGGTATACTAACTCAGTCGCTGACAGGGAACAATCTGTACTCACCCTATCCGCCTGAGACCCTGGCAAGATAGTCCCCCAGGCTGCTGCGGCATGAGGTTCTTCCAGTTTACAATCTAGGGGGCTTATGACAAAGGCATTTCCTCGACATGCGCGGGTAGTAGTCATAGGCGCAGGCATCGTAGGGTGCAGCGTCGCCTACCATTTATCCAAAATCGGGTGGAAGGACGTGGTGGTCCTGGAGCGAAGCGCTACGGGCAGCGGCACCACCGCCCACTCTGCCGGCCTGGTAACCCAGCTGCGTCACACCCGAGCACTGACGGACATCTCCCGTTACGGGGTCCAGCTGTACGAAGAGCTCAAGAATGAGACCGGCCTGGACACGGGCTTCCGGCAGACCGGCAGCATAAGCGTAGCCCGCACCCAGGATCGTATGGACGAGCTAAGGCGCATGATATCCATGGCCAAGAGTTTCGGCGTCCAGATGAACGAGATAAGCCTGCGGGAGGCCGAACACCTCTGGCCTCTGATGAACACCAGCGACCTCGTTGGAGCGGTGCACCTCCCCAAGGACGGTGAGACCGTACCGGACAGCACGACCAATGCCCTGGTTATTGGCGCCACCAAGCGGGATGTGAGGTTTTTCGAGAACTACGGCGTGACCAACGTCTTCACGAAAAACGGAGCAGTCGCAGGTGTCTCCACAGAGCACGGCGATATCACCTGCGATATCGTGGTGAACTGCGCCGGCATATGGGCCAGGGAGATCGGCCTGATGTGCGGGGTATCGATCCCCCTCCACGCCGCCGACCACGCCTACTTCGTAACAGAGCCGGTGCCCGGTACCCCTGACGATATGCCCTCCCTGCGAGACCCCGACGGATACATCTATATAAGGCGCTATCCCCACGAAGGCGGGGGTATTATGGTCGGAGGCTTCGAGCCAAAGGCTGTCCCCTGGGGTATGAACGGCATCCCCGATGACTTCTCCCTCCATATGCTCAGCCGGGAATGGAGCCACTACAACGTTTTCATCGAAAATGCCATGGTTCGCGTGCCGGCTATTGCCGAAGTGGGGGTCAGGATCAGACTCATAGGCCCCGAGAGCTTCACCCCCGACACCCGCTACATCATGGGCGAGGCGCCGGAGCTGCGGAACTTCTTCGTGGCCGCCGGGTTCAATTCCAGCGGTGTCGCCTCAGCTGCGGGGGCAGGCAAGGCTATGGCCGAGTGGATAACCGAGGGCGAAATGACAATGGACCTCTCGGAGGTGGACATTAGCCGCTTTCAGAAGTGGGCCAACAACCCAACCTACCTCCGCAACCGTACCGTCGAGGCCGTGGGCCTGCTCTATGCTATGCACTGGCCTCACCGTCAGCCCGAGTCGGCCCGAAACGTGCGCCGTTCTCCCCTTCACGACCGCCTGACCTCGAGAGGCGCCTGCTTTGGAGTTGTCGCTGGCTGGGAGCGGCCCAACTGGTACGCCCCGGAGGGTGTCGAGCCTGTCTACGGGTATTCCTGGGGACGGCAGAACTGGTTCCCCTACTCCGCTCAAGAGCACATGGCAGTTCGCGAGGCCGTAGGCCTGTTCGACCAGACCTCCTTCGCCAAGTTCCTGGTGCAGGGCCCCGATGCGGAAGCTGTCCTCCAGCGTATCTTCGCCAACGATGTAGCCGTGGAACCCGGCAGCCTGGTATATACCGCCATGCTGAACAGCCGGGGCGGCTTCCAGTCAGACTTGACGGTGAACCGGATATCGGAAGATACCTTCATGATCGTCACCTCCGCAGGGTCTGTCACCCTGGATTTCGTCTGGATCAAGAGGCACATTCCCGAGGAGGCTCGCGCCACCATTACCGACGTCTCCTCAGCCTACGCCGTGCTGGGCGTCATGGGCCCCCGTTCCCGGGAGCTGCTATCCCGCCTTACCAATGCAGACCTCTCCAACGAAGCCTTTCCCTTCTTGACCTCCAGAGAGATCTACCTCGCCTATGCGCCGGTACGGGCCTCGCGCATCACCTACGTGGGCGAACTGGGCTGGGAGCTCTATGTCCCTACCGAGTTTGCCCTGAACGTGTACGAGGCCATCGTGGAGGAGGGTAGCGACTTCGGGCTGAAGCACGCCGGGTACCACGCCCTGGACTCCCTGCGCCTGGAAAAGGCGTACCGGGGCTGGGGCCATGACATCACCGGCATGGATACCCCCCTGGAGGCCGGACTGGGCTTTGCCGTGGCCTTCGACAAGGGCGTCGACTTCATCGGAAAAGACGCCCTGCTGCGCCAGCGGGAGGAGGGCCTGAAGAAGCGGCTGGCCATATTCGTGCTGGAAGACCCGGAGCCGCTCTTGCTGGGCGACGAGCCTATCTACCGCGACGGCGTCCTGGTGGGCCGCACCACCTCCGGCAACTACGGCCACGCCCTGGGCCGCTCGGTGGGCATGGGTTACGTAGAGAGCGAAGACGGGGTCACTCCGGGCTGGATACGTTCCGGCTCCTACGAAATCGAGGTCGCCACCCAACGCTTCCCCGCCAAAGTGCGCCTCACCCCACCCTACGACCCCAAAAGCGAAAAGGTCAAAGCCTAACACCCACCCCGGAACCTCCCCTAAGCTGAAGACATGTCGCGAAGAGGGGGTTTCAAGCCATACCTCACACTCCGTGGCACTTCTTGTACTTCTTCCCACTGCCGCAAGGGCACTTCTCGTTGCGACCTATTTTGGTCCCGTAGTCCCTGGAGATTGCTCTTCGCTCCTCGCAAAAAGCACATGTACAGGCATCCGGGTGGTCTTTGTACCAGGTAGGTCTAGACATGGGATGTCTCTAAAGGAGAGCACTCCTCTTGCATGAACATTGCGCATCCTGTCTGCCTTCGCCCATGTTGCCGCGGACAAAGATGCAACCGAAGTTCAACGCCCCTGCTCTGATCGGTCATATCTTCTCTCAGAATGTTCTTCAGCATATCCTGAAAGTAGTCGACATACTGGTGTCCCACAGAAGCCGGCAAATTTCAGGAATACCCTTAGAAGAGCGGTTGGCGTTTTTCAAGGAACGCTTCCATAGCCTCCCTTGGGTGGGGCGATGCGAAGTTCAACGCGAAGGCTTTGATGCTATATTCGGTCGCTTCTTCTTCACCTAGCTCCAACCACTTGGCGATTATGTCTTTTTGCAACGAAAGTACGTCCCGGCTCATTCCGTAAAATACTTGAGCTGCTTCGAATGCCCTGTCCAACAGAAGGTTCTTTGGCACCAAACGGTCCACTAATCCGATGTCTAGAGCCTGTTGAGCATCAAGTGTGTCTCCGGTCAGCAGCATGTGCCGGGCACGCCCGAGGCCAATGGTCCGAGGTAATAGCGAAGCCTCGATAACCGATGGTACCCCTACTCGTACCTCCGGTAGTCCGAACTTAGCATCCTCGGCGGCAATCCGAATGTCGCAGGCGAGAGCGAGCTCTAGAGCACCCCCCAGACACGGGCCCTGAATAGCTGCGATGGTCGGTACAGCGAGGGTAAGTAGTTTTCTTGCCGACTTATGCACGATCCTGATAAACGATTCGGCTTCTAGTGGAGTCAACTCCTTCATCTCAAGGAGGTCCACTCCGGCGGAGAAGGCTCTCTGACCCGTTCCGGCTACAATCACCGCCCTGGTTTTCGGGTCACCGCCAGATTGGTCGAGCCGTGTGTTCAGATTCAAGAACGACTCACGCCCCAAAAGATTGAGGGGGCCGCGTCCGGCAAGCCTTAACAATTCAATTCCTACTGGACTCTTAGTGCTGTGACACTCCATCATCTGATAGCCTTCCACACCTGCGGTGCTCCAATAATGAGTTCCCATCCTCCATATCCACGGATTGTGTACCAAAAGGACTTCATTTTGGAGCAGGGAAGGATGGAACTCCCCCAGGAACGCGCGTTGCCTATACTAAAGTTGGCGGTCTAATACCCGGCGCTTCTGGCCTTCTATCAACTTAGCTGAACTTGTAAAGCCTTGCCGCGTTGTCGCACACGATCTTCTGGCGTATCTCCCGGGGCAGGTGGCCCATGCCCTTTTCGATAGCTTGCAACGAGTCGGGGAATACTCCGTCCCGGTGAGGATAATCCGAGCCCCACATGATGGAATCGACCCCGATCCTATCGACCTCGTCCATGGAGACGTGTTCGTTCTGGAAGGTTGAGTACCCCTGGCGTCTCCAGTATTCGGTGGGCTTCATGTCTAGGCCGATGGGATGATACCGGTCATCGTATTCGGCGTCCATCCGCTCGATGATGTATGGGATCCACCCGATGCCGCACTCGCCCAGGACGAACTTGAAATCGGGGTATCGCTGGCAGGCCCCCGAGAAAACGGCGCTAAGCAGGAACTCCGCCCCAGCGAGTTGGAAAAGGCACTCCCGCACCCCGTCCTCGACATAGTAGTACTCCTCCTGCTCCTCAGGCTCGGGCCTTCTGTGGGAAATGCCCAGGGCGTGGAAGGAGATGGGTATCCGACACTCGTGGGAGGTGGCCCACAGCACATCCCAGTCCTTATGGTACATGGGCTTGGCCATCATCGAAACGTTGATTTCGGCGCCCCTGAGCCCGATATCCGCCGCCCGACGAAGCTGCTGGGCTGCGAGCTTGGGATCGTGGCTGATAATACAGGCTAAGGCTCCCAGGCGGTCGGGGCTGGCCTTGGTGAACTCTGCGATCCATTCGTTGTAGATATCGTAGATCGAGGTCGTCACCTCGGGGTCCTTGAACCCGGGCCCCGAGAAGCCTCCGCCGGCGATGCCCAGGATGCCGTAGATCACCTCGGCGTCCACTCCGTCGATGCCCTGGTCCTTGATTCTGAGATCGGCTACGACGGGATGGTAGATGCCCTGGTCAACTTCGTCGTAGAAACCTACCTCGGCCATTCTGTCCATGTGCTTGGAGTGGCCCGGCACATAGGCGAGGAAGCCACCGGCCCTGGCGATATCCTCTTCCTCCACGATCCACCGCCTGCCCGCATCGGTTTCCTTTACATAAGGCATCTTGGACCTTAACCTCTCGGGGGCCGCATTCGTGAACATGTCGCCGGGAAGCCAGGTCAGGTCCAGGTGGGTGTCGGCGGAGATCACTTTGTAATCCAAGATTCGGTCCTCCTTGTTGGCGCAAGATCAATCATATTCAGCTCTAGTTTCCACTGTTACCCAAATTATCCATATCAAAATGATCGGAGCGCAAGCCCTATGGAGCCTCAGCACCTGCTGCTCCCTCACCGCCTTCTTCTTCAGTCGTGGGCTCACTCGGCGTCGGTTGTACCTCGTTAGTGGGCGTAGTCTCCGTTGATTGTTTAGCCAATTTATTCAACTCGGTTTGAGTCAGTAACCACACAGCAGGGGCGAAGAAAATCCAGAGGATGAAGATCAGGATGGATTGGTATTTCTCATCAGTAACGGCCTCGATGGCCTTACTGTACTTCCAATAGGAATAGAGATTGGCCACGGGTACAAGGAAGAGTACAGTCCACAGGCCTGGACTCCCATCCAGCTTCTTGTATGCCAGCATCTCCTTTGAAGTGACATAGAACCAGTAGTCTCCATAAAAGCCGAGAGTGACAACGAACAGTAGGACCTGCTTCCACATGTTGCGATACTGGATCATCTTTTTATCCTTTCGAGATTGGTGCTGTTCAATCTGAAATCCCAGACGGCTCTCTACTTCTTATTGAATGTTAGCAGTAGTCATTATTCAGAAATTCCCATATTAAGCTCCCCGGACGCAAGCACAACGTTATCGTCAACTAGGGCCATGGTAGCCTCAACCAGGAACACCGTCAAACATCCTCTTGGTCTAACAAAACCATCTCTCGGCACCGCCGTATAGCTAACCTCACAGGCCTCGGCCCTGGTCACGGGGGCCTGTTTATTGGTACGAGCAAATACTAATTACACGGGTCACGCCACGCATCCAGGTCCAAGTTCTTTCTCATGGAGCTAAACCCGAGAGCATTGGCCCTGTCGCAAAAATCGCCGGGCTCAAGCACGTACTCAACATTGAAGACGGCCTTACCGGCGTCAATGAAAGGCGAAAGGGTCTCGCATTCGTCATACTCAAAGCACTGCTCGTTCAACGCCCAATCGAAGTAGGGCAGCAGGTCTGGAATCTGCTCCATATCGTTCTTGAGCCCGATAGATAGTCCACGCTCGTGGGCCTTTTCCGCCAGCCAGATGTTGTATCGGAGCTGGTCCTCATATGTCAGCGGAAACCCGGTATCGTTAAGAAAGCCATCCACGTTGTCAGGCTCGATCCCATCGAAACCCTTCGCCTGGCACATATCCATCCGAGCTTCCATAATCGGGCCTAATATGTCGATGCGACGGATGTCCAGCCACCTTTCACCTTCCCAGTCATCGAGATTGACCCCTATCAACTCTGAAGCAAAACGCTCTGCATCGGGGCGCCAGTTTTCCCACCCGCCCGCATTCATATAGCAAATCACCTTCCGGCCCTCCGCCTGGAGTGACGCTACTGTGGCCCCATCATTGTCGAACAGGTCGATGTCGTACATGTCGACGTCATGCGACTGATCAATCGGTAGACTAGTGAGCTGCCACTGCCAGCTCGTGTTCAGCTTTGGCTGCCATATCTGATGGCCCTGCGTCGGTGCCGGCGTGGTGGCAGGTGCGCGTGTAGGGGTGGCGATGGGCGTTTCTATGGATGTAAACGGCGGTGTGGTTGTGGGAGCCCTCGTCGGAGCGGGGGAGGACGATGCTACGGGTGTCGCCGGTGGCGTGCCGTCGGGAGTTGCTGTTGCGGTTGGGGCCGGCTCAGGCTGGGCGCAGGCCTCAGCCACTAACACACCCAGGACAACGATGAGATACATCCGGGAGATCATCAAGATGACCTAGATTATATGGTGGCACTCGTTATAGGAACAAGCAGGTGTAGCCAGCCACCACACCCCTGGCCCTAGTCCCTGTTGCGCGGCGAAGGCCTCGGGCCGGGGGCAACTTGCCTATCTCCCCTTTGTCATTATCACCATCGGCAGGTTGGACAGCACTTCCAGCCCTTGCTCCGTCATCACCAGGGTATCGATCAACCCCACATCGCGAGTGTCATCCCCGCGCGAGAAGATCTCATAGTTGGTCACGAACCCCGGCTCCATCCCCTCGTCCACAAAGCCTCCCCCTACAACCCGGGTGTGGCCCACCCAGTCTGGTGGCGTAGAAAGCCCTAAATCGTACCCTCCCCTGTCGACCTCGCCGGTTAGCCCCATAGATGCTAAATATTCGTCGATGGCCTCTCCTATAGCCGTTGGAGGTTCGCCGAGTTTGACCTTCTCCTGAACGTACGGAATGCTATCTGCCAGGACCTTCATTCGCTCCTTGGCCCTATCACTCGGCTCACCCAGGCAGAAGAACCGACAGAGGTCAGCGTGGTACCGATTGTAGACACCGCAGACATCGGCGAATATCGTTTCGCCGGCCTCCAACTTTAGCCTGGTCGAGGGCTTATGCGGCATCCTAAACCCTTCTTTACTCAAACCACACCGGATGGCTG
>JADFJI010000260.1 GCA_022566235.1 Chloroflexota bacterium | reverse complement strand
CGGGGGGGGTTGTGTCTTGTATTAGGTGGATTCTACGCCCTGTTACTCTTTTCTTTGCTGGGTGCTGGCATCTTTGCTGTCGGTCTTATTATTTGCTGGAAACTATGGCCAGGGAATTATTTGGACCGAGTCCGGAGATGGCTCAGATACCTTGTAAATCCTGACCTCCTGGAGCCGAAGGGGAACCGGGGACACATGTGTCAGGGCCCCAGAGGCGATTCTTCCTTTTTCTTTCGCCAGGCCTGTAACCACTCAATGGACGAAGACTTAGATAAATGCCTACGTGACCTGACCAAGGCCATAGAGTTGGACCCTTCGTGCAGAGAGAAAGCTAGGCAGGATAAGGCTTTGGAGTGGGCCAGACAAGGCCCGCGAGTGAGCCGGCTTCTAGGCCTAGCGTCTGACGCAAAGCTAAGGGACTGAAAACCTTTGCTGTGCCGATGATAGATGCTTCCCCACCTGACATTTAGGGAATCCGTGCCCCCCTGCGAACAGTGGAACAACAGGATGACTTGAGCCCCAGGGGGCTCAGGATCTTCGGTGCCGTGGCCAGCTATGAAAAGGTCCATAAATGGCAGCGTACCAACTGTTTATGAATGCTGATAGAATGGGCACGGGATAGGTAGGAACACCCAGGACTCAACAGGACAAGACAGTATGCTACCTATGTTTGGGGCCAGAATTTAGCTACGGAACAGGCTTTTACAGGACTATCCAGGGCAAGACAGAACCCCCCATACCCAATCTATAATTGGAAAGTTACTAATCTCAAGGCCTCAGCGTGAGTAGCTCAGCGAGAACGGGCGGTAATTGCTAACCTCAAAAAAATTATGGCTGGGAGTGCTGGTAAGCGCCCTGTTCCTGGTCCTGTTTCTCTTCGGTATCGATTTCCCCGATACGGGGGCTGCGCTTAAGAGCGCCAACTATGTCTATGTGATCCCTGCCGTCGCCGTATACTTCGGTTCCCTCGTATTCAGGGCGCTGCGCTGGCAGTACATCCTCCGGAACCTTCGCTTGATCCCCCTGAGACGCCTCTACGCGGCAACAGTGGTCGGCTACATGGCCAACAACGTTCTGCCGGTCCGCCTGGGGGAGGTAGCCAAGGCATATTACCTGGGACAGAGGGAGAAGGTCAGCGCCACCTCCACTCTCGCCACCGTGGGCATCGAACGGATATACGATGGCATTACTCTCATGTTCGTGCTCCTGGTAATCTGGCCATTCCTGCCCCTGGAAGAGCTGTTTAAGAATGATAGTGGAGACCTGATGTGGGTTAGGGCAGGCATCGGTGCGCTTTTAGTAGCCGTGTTTTTCGGGGCCATAGTGACCTTCGTGGCCGTGGCATTCCGCCCCGAGCTGGGTAGAAGGCTCACTGATATCATCGTGTTCTTCGTCCCGGGCCGCTGCAAAGGCCAGGTCGGAAATCTTGCGGAGCTATTCATCGGCGGCCTGGAGTCCCTAAACAGCCCGAGAAAGCTCCTGGGTATATTCGTGCTCTCCATACCTGTATGGATTATGGAGTCACTGATGTACTATCTGATTACATTCTCTTTCGATCTGGACGTTCCCTTCTCCCTGGCGCTGGCGGTTACCGCCACCTCGAATTTGGTGGGCGCGATTCCCGCGGCCCCGGGCAACGTTGGAACTTTCGAGTGGGCCACCAAGGTGACCCTGGTCTCTTTCGGACACAACGCCGAGGCCTCGGTAGCCTACGCCGCCACCCTGCACCTGACCCTGTGGCTGCCAGTGGTGATAGCCGGTATCATCTACATGTGGACTCAGCACCGCTCTTTGACGGAGTTGACCCGAATTCGGCCTGCGGCCGTCGGGGCTGATGGGGACCCCGTAGGCCCGGTGCCCCTAGAGAGGAAGGGCGAGGAATGAAGGTTGGGATCATCGGCGCAGGCGCGGCCGGTCTCGCGGCCGCCTACGACTTAGTCAAGAAGGGCCACCATCCCACTGTCTACGAAGCCGGCCCCAAGCTGGGGGGCCAGGCCTCCACATTCGACGTCGGGGGCGGGCGGCTGGAGCGCGGCTACCACCACCTCTTCAAGAGCGATATCTACATGGTGGACCTGATCCATGAGCTGGGACTGGGCGACAAGCTGGCCTGGATCGAGTCGAAGGTGGGGTTTTTCCACGGAGGGAAGATATACAACTTTGTAACCCCCATGGACCTGCTGAGGTTCAAGCCCCTCAGCTTGGTGAACCGGATCCGCCTGGGGCTGGTGACCCTCTACCTCCAGCGGACCAAGAACTGGAAGAAGTTCGAGAAGGTGACCGCCAGGGATTGGATCGTCAAGTGGGCGGGCCGCAAGAATTACGATGTGGTCTGGGGCCCCCTGCTCCGCGGCAAGTTCGGCAGCAGCGCCGAGGAGGTGAGCATGGCCTGGTTCTGGGGCAAGATATATCTCAGGGTAGCCTCCCGGGACAAGGGTATGCAGAAAGAGAAGCTGGGCTATCCCATGGGCAGTTTCGGCGAGGTGTTCGAGGTCCTGGCCGACAGGATCAGGGAGAAGGGGGGTGAGATCCATCTATCCACCCCGGTGACCCGAGTCGTTGTCGAGGACGGCCGGGCCACGGGCCTGGAGGTCAAGGGCTCTTCCGGCCCTCCGGAGATCCACAACTTCGATGTGATCATCTCCACCACCCCATCCTACATCTTTCCCAGGCTGGTCCCAGAGCTTCCCGATGACTATGTCGATCTGCTCGGCCAGGTGAAATACCATGCGGCCATTCTGATTGTGATGGTCCTGAAACAGCCCCTGTCCCACATCTACTGGATGAACATCAGCGGCTATGATACGCCCTTCCTGGCCATCATAGAGCACACCAACTTCGTAGACAGGTCCCACTACGGGGGAAAACACATCGTGTACCTGAGCAACTACCTGTCGAAAGAGAGTCCCATGTACAGCATGAAGAAGGAGGAGTTGCTGGCCGAGTACATCCCCCACCTGAAGAAGATAAATCCGGCCTTCGACCAGTCTTGGATCGAGGAGTATTACTACCACAGGGAGGAGGCGGCCCAGCCCATCGTAACCACCAACTACTCCGAGAAGATCCCGGACTATCGCACTCCCATCCAGAGCCTCTATCTGGCCAATACCACCCAGATCTACCCCGAGGACCGGGGCACCAACTACAGCGTGCGGCTGGGCCGGAAGGTGGCGCGCCTGGTGTTGGGGGACTATGGCCACCGGGTCCAGGGCGAGCTGCCGCGACCGGCGATTCCGCTGACCCCTGAAAGGTAACTATCGGCTCCGGTCTTTCGCACAATGTCTAGGATCAAACCTGGACCAATCCCGCTCACGCCCAGTTCTGAAGCACGGATCAACGAGGTGGTGATACCCAAAGCACCGCACGAGTACTTGATCAGTTCCTCGTTTAGATCTACCAGTAGGTCCCACGACCGAGAATAGACGCCCTCGAAAAATTCAGCGTAGTCCTCGAAGAACTTGGCCTTCCTGTAGCTCAGGATAATGGAACGCCAGCACTTCTCACGCCAACGTGGTTGGCTCGTATTGATCTGGATATCCTTAATAAGGGGTCGGTCGTACCCTTTGAGCAGAACCGGTACGTTTATCCAACGCTGTCCATCTTGACTCCGAATTCGGTTGCGGTTCTGGAAATATTTGTGCCGGTATTGGACGTTGTCCAACAGTACCAGGAGGTCAGCCTGGGCTGCCTTGTGAAAGAATCCCAACCATGGGAGGTGTTCTGGCTGATGGATGGTCACGAGCATTGTATCCTCAACGAGCTATCGTCTGAAGGTAAGACCCCGTCACGTTTCTCTGCCACAACGTTGTATTGAGCGGTTCCGCCC
>JADFJI010000006.1 GCA_022566235.1 Chloroflexota bacterium | reverse complement strand
CATGATCCTCGAGCCAGTTACGCCGTTCAACCACAGAAATTATTGATTTTTTTGGCAAAATCTACCTCCCAAGGGGTTGACAGGCTATAAGCAATCATCTTTGAACTTGTTTAGCCATCTTTAACACTTTTATATGATCTTATCAACTAGTCTATTGCCAAGTCTAATGTAGTTTCTAGAAATATCCATTTTGATATGCTGGAACTGGAGCACCAGTAGCTCTCCGACTAGCCAGTTTTCTAGGTTATTCATGCAGTCTGTATCAGGCCCATCACAAAATAAAGGGCACCCGAGCTCGCTTCCCCAGCAACCTGTTGATCAGTTGGTGGAAATTCTGGCGGACATGATCTGCTCTGCCTTGGTTTGGGAGATTGAAAACGGTAGTCCAGCGGACACCACGCAATGTGTTGATTGTAAGGACCAACCCAAGGCAACACGTGAGTCGTTCCTTTTTTTCCCACCCGAAGCAGGGTGACCAGGAATCGATCGAGGGAATCAACCGGTTCCACAAAAGTTTGGGCACAAAACACCAGGCATCTGAACACCACGGTAGCCAAATACTTACAGAAAAGGAGGTTTCGATACTATGACTGACCAGTGGCCAGAGGAATGCGATCCGGGTGCTGTAGCGGAGCGAATCGCACGAATATTCATGGATAAATTCAAAACCAAGGAGGACTGGGACCGGCTGTTTGAAGCCCAAAGACGGCGCCTAGAGGATTCCGGTCATTATCCCCAACTCCTCGTTCCAGCGGAACCCCATGCCCGATTGGGGGAGGTGATTCTCCCGGCTCCGGTGGATCCCTACTCCCGCTGGCGGGAGGCGATTCTCTCGCCCGGAATCGTCCTGAGTATGGGCAAGCGGGACAGCGGGAAGTCGGTCACCAACGCTTGGCTGCTGGAGCTATTTCGCTACCAACTTGCCCCTTACGTGGTGGGTGCACCATCGAAGGCTAGGAAGCTTTTGCCTGATTATATCGGGATGGTCTCTACCATAGAGGACCTACCCTGTGACTCTATTGGTCTAATAGATGAGGCCTACCTTTTTTACCACTCGAGAGGGAGCAGTGCCGCCGCCAGCAAGGACATGTCCCAATTACTCAATCTGTCGAGGCAACGCAACCAAGTGCTTTTGTTCGTCAGTCAGGAGGCCCGTCAGCTGGACAAGAATATTGCCAGTGCCGCCTCGGTGTTTTTGTTCAAAGACCTGGGAATGCTCCAGTTGGAGTTCGACCGTCAAGAGCTTAAAAAGGTGATGACTCTGGCCAAGGATGCCCTGGACCTCCAACCCGGTGACAAGCAGCCCTGGTCCTACGTCTACTCTCCCGATGCCGACTTCATGGGGATGCTAGAGAACGAGTTAGCCAGCTTCTGGAAGCCGAAGCTGAGTCATCTTTTCACCATTGGCCCGGGGTAGGTTACACCTCGGAGACCGGATAAGATAACCCCCGGGCAGAAGGCTGAAAGGGCCATTCAATTGCGCCGACAAGGCTTGTCCTTCAGCCAGATCGCATCCAAGGTAGGGATCTCGAAGGGGACGGCAATCAACTATATCAGGGGCTATCCGTACAGCTCTCCCTGAGTTCCCAGTTCTGATGGGCGCCCCAGCCTTTCGCTCGATCGGTTCATCTGGAGCGGATACTTAACGGCAAAACAGACAATGAGTTACTAATGACGGGCGGCAGGCTACGAGTCCTGTTGGGAGTCCGTCAAGGGAGAGAAACAGCTTCGCTGTAAGCCTGAACACCCGGGTGGGGTCCACGTCCATCCCAAAGAGGGCGCTGTCGTACGAAAACTCTTCAACCGTTATGCCGGCGGTCGGGTGACGCTATCCCAGCTGGCCGCCTGGCTCAACAGGCAAGGATATCGCACCAGGAACGTCCACAGGTTTCCGGATGGGTCAGGCAAACTGGTGGCCAGACCCCGTCTGTTCACTACGGCCTCTGTCCGGGGCATTCTCCACAACCCTTTCCACATGGGAAAGGTCCGTCATCGTGACGACCTGCTCCCCGGGGCCCATGACGCTCTGGTGTCGGAAGAGGTCTTCCATCTTGTGCAGGCCACCCTGAAGAGGAACTCGGGGAGAAGCATGACCCTGAATCCCCAACCCGAGAGAGAATACCTCCTGAAAGGCCTGATCCGATGTGCCTACTGTGGGATGCCTATGTGGGCCCAGACCTACAAGAGCGGGAACCGGATGTACCGGGAACACCGGGGTTCCAGGGGGATAGGCCGCTGTGTGAACAGGAGCGGATCGATCCGCTGCTATACACCCGACGAGCAGATAGGCCAGATCATTGGGGCTATCGTGCTCCCAGAGGCCTGGTTGGACCGGGTACTGGCCCAGATACATCTGGTCGATGAGGTGAAGAGGGTCGGAGAAGAGAGAGTCCAGGTACAGCAGAGGCTTAAGCGTCTGGGCCAGGTCTACCTCGATGGACTTGTACAAATAGATGAATACCGGCGTCAGAAGCAGCTCCTGGAGGACAAGCTATCGGCATTAGTTGTCCCAGGCGTCGACGCTGCCAGGCAGGCTGGGAAGCTCCTGGAGGACCTACCGGGGCTGTGGGAGCAGGCCAACCTGGGTGAGCGGCGGCAGATACTGCTCACCATGCTGGATGCGGTCTACGTCGATGCCAAGAAAGAGAAGGCCATCATAGCCATAAGGCCGAAGCCCGCATTTAAGGCCCTGTTCGAGATCGCTACCACTCGCAAAGGCAGTGGGATAGTCCTGATAACGACGACGCCCCCGGACTTTTTCAGCCCGGAGGCATCGCTTTCGTGTTCCTGGTGGAGACGGGGGAGGGTCGAACTCCCCGTCCAGAAGCTGCCCCTCAGGGTATCTACAGGCTTAGACGGCAGTTAGATTTCGCCTATCGAACCTCTACCGACGAAGACCCGACAGACTAGCCAGATAATCTTAGGCTACCCTTATCGGCATCGGAGTAGCAGCACCTCGAATTGTCGGCGCTCGAGGCCAGCCTTCGAGGAGAGGCCGGATCGAACGGGCTACCTAATTAAATTAGGCGGCCAGTGCTAACTGACGTTCGCCAGTTACATTGTTGCCGCTTGTTTAACGAGATTAGCGACACCTCGGCCTGCAACCATGAGGGGGCGTGACTCCTGTCGAACCCGCGCGTCCCCATGTAGTACATATATTTTAACATAATGTTGGCGGCAGGGTTCAGGGAGACGCCCGTGTTTTTTGAGATAGGGACGGCCCCGTATACTTCGCCCTCGGAGCTAATACAACTATGCGAATCCGCTGGGAATGGGAAATGGGTTAGTTGAGCAACCCCGCTAACTGGGAGGACCTAACCGACACCTGTTGCGACATGCCGCAGGACGTTTCCGGCCTTATACCCGCCGGCCAATTGTCTTCCTCGTCATGCGCTGCATTTGGCGCTCGGCGTCCTTTTCGGCGATACTTCTTCTCTTGTCATACAGCTTCCGGCCCTTGGCCAGGGCCAGCTCTATCTTAGCCCTATGGTCTTTGATGTAGAGCTTTAACGGGACCAGGGACAACCCCTTCTCCTGGACTTTCCCTATCAGCCTGTCTATCTGGTCTCGGTGCAACAGGAGCTTCCGAGGCCGGGTAGGTTCGTGGTTGTACCGGTTTCCACTTGCATATTGGGCTATGTGGGCGTTGTACAACCAGAGCTCGCCCCCTTCGGGTCGGGCAAACGCATCCCGGATGTTCGCCCTTCCATTCCGGATGGATTTGATTTCGGTGCCCGTCAGGACCAGGCCGCCTTCGATAGTCTCCAGTATGTCGTAGTCGTGGCGGGCCTTTCTGTTGACGGCGATGATCTTCATCTAATACACGTAATACAAGTGGAGAAGCGATGAGCGAAGGATATGGTCTTCTTAAGTGTCGCTGCCTATGATGGCTTCCAGGTGCTCGATGGCCGCCTCGAGCTGAGGGTCCCTCTGAGCTGCGTCATCGGCCTCTGTGAAGAGGACCTCGATGTCGGGGGTGATCCCCTCTCCTTCAATAAGCTGACCGAGGGGAGTGAACCACCGGGCGAAGGTGATGTACAGGCCCGAACCGTCGGAGAGGCCCCGGAGATGGGTCACGCTTCCCTTGCCGAAGGTCTGGGTCCCGATCAACGTGGCCCGGTTCCGGTCCTGCAGTGCCCCCGCCAGCACCTCCGCTCCGCTTGCGCTGAACTGGTCAACCAGGACTACGAGGGGTATTTCGAGATCCACTCCTCCACGTTGGGCCGGCCAGTCGGTACGGCGTCCATCGCCATCTTCTTCGAACAGGACCAGGCCTCCGCTGAGGAACTGGTCGGCAACCTGGACGGTCTCCCGCAAAAGGCCCCCCGGATTCTGGCGCACATCCAGGATAAGGGCCTTGGCCCCCAGATCTCTGGCCTCCAGAATCGCCTGCTCGGTCTCGCCGGGAGTCCGTCTGGTGAACTGATCGATGCGTATTCTAGCTATTTCATCGGTAACCATATTGACCCTGACGCTGGGCACGGGTATATCACCGCGGGTGATGGTTATAAGCACGGTCACATCGTCGAGGAGATGTTTTACCAGTAACTCAACATCGGTGCCCCTCGGCCCCCGGATTCTCAGGATCGACTCCCGTAGAGACATGGAGTTGGTGGCCTCGCCATTAACCTCAAGGATGGTATCACCGGCCAATATTCCGGCGGCCTCGGCGGGGGTGTTTTCCATGGGCGCCACCACTACCACGTACCCTTCATCGTTGATGCTTACGAAGGCCCCGATGCCATCGAAGGAGCCTTGAAGGTCTTCCTGCTCAAGCCTGATATCGTCGGGACTGAGAAAAGCAGTATACGGGTCCGCCAGGGCGGCTATCATTCCATCGATGGCCGCCTCGTTAAGATCAAAGGATTCGATGTCAGAGTCCGGTTTGTTGGTATAGGCGTAGGCCCACACCTCATACACCTCTCTTAGCTCATCACCTCCATCTACATTGAAATAGCCATCAACATTCTTCAACTCAAAGGAGAAATCCCGGGCCTGGGAAATGGAGATAGTGGTGTCCCCCAGCACCTCGAGCAGTCCGAAAATGGCGCCGTCGCTGAGAACCCGGGGGTCGAGATCCTCGATTTCGACGAAGTCCTCCATGATAATACGCCAGGCCTCGAACAGGGACCGAGCGTCGTCGGGAAGCTTAACACTGGACACAGGCGTTGGGGCTGGTGTAGAAGTCAGGGAGGGGGCTGACGTTGAGCCTGAGGTAGGAGACGAAGTAGAGGTGGGGCTGGGGTCGGAGGTGGTGACGGCTTGAGTCGTGCCGCAGGCAACACCCACTATCAACGCAATTAGGACCAACTTTCCGATGGTGAATTGTTTCAGGGGAGTCATCTTCGACCCTCTCGATCGATTCCAAAAGTATTAATATATTCTAACACAGTGTTATATCGCCCAATAAATGCTTAATGGGCCGATCAAACAGGAAAACAGTGTGTAAGCAGCCCGAGGGATTCTGGCCGGAGAATGGATATGTTGACACCAAATTGAGTCCCCCATAAAATGTCCTGGCACCTCAATTTCTCTGTTCCGTTCCTATATCTTCCTACCAGGTCGCAGCCCAGACCAACGGAGCTTGTGATGACCAGCACCAGGAGAATTTACGAGCTTTCCTTATTAGATGAGGAGATAGCCGATAAGGAAGCGGCGTTGGCCGAAATCGAACGTCGGCTGGAGGACGAGGACGCCCTGAACCGGGCCAGGGAGCTAACCCAGGCTCATGAGAGCGGACTGTCCGATCTGCAGCGGCAGCAACGGGAGGCCGATGCCCTCATCAGCGACATCCGGTCTAGGCTGGGCCCGCTGGAGAAAAAGGCCTACAGCGGAGCCGTGACCAACCCCAGGGAGCTAGAGGCCCTGGAGTACGAGACCAAAATGTTGAAAGGGAGGCTGGATAAGGCCGAGGACTCTTCACTGCTCCTCATGGAATCGGTTGAGAAGACAGAGCAGACGGTGGGTGAAGACCGGCGAGGGCTGGCAACGCTGGAGGAACAAAGGGAAGAAGAGGTACATAAGCTGTCCAATGACAAGGACAAGTTGGAGTCTGAGGTGTCCAAGATCAGTGCGCGGAGACAAGAAACCGCTTCCTCCTTAGATGTCGCCGTGATGAGGCTGTATGAGTCTTTGCGTTCATCGAGAGGCGGTGTCGCCGTGGCTACCATCGAAAGAGGGATGTGTCAGGGATGCCGTATATCATTACCATCGGGCGCCATTCAAAAAGCCAGGGCAGGACGGGATGTAGTCCAGTGTGCCAGCTGCGGAAAGATACTATTCACGACATAGAACTGGAAAAGGATGGGTTGCTAGGGAGCGATGGCACTCGATCCCACAGGCCAGGGACATCAGGCATGGGGCGCTGGGCGCATGACTGACAAGGCGATCATATATGCCGATGGGGCTTCCCGTCGCAACCCGGGCCCTGCGGCCATCGGAGGAGTGGTCCTGGATGAGTCAGGCCATGTTATCAAGGAGATAAGCCAGCGAATAGGTGATGCCACCAACAACGTGGCCGAGTACAAGGCCCTCATCGCCACCCTTGCCGCAGCCCGGGACCTGGGAGTCCGGTCCCTGGAGATTAGACTGGACTCGGAGTTGATTGTCCGTCAGATTACGGGGGCGTATCGGACAAAGAAGCCGGAGCTGAAAGTCCTCCTCAAGGAGGCGCAAGGGTTGCTGAAAGGGTTCGAAGGATATTCCATCAGGCACGTTCCTCGCTCGCAGAACCGCCTGGCCGATGCCCTCTGCAATAAGGCCCTGGACCGGCCCGGCATTTGACTGAGCATCCCAGCATGGACTAGGCTATAAAAGGATGTAAGGAGACCGGGTGGCCGCCGCGGTTAATCGGCTACGGTCGATTCACCGGGGAGGAAAGTCCGAGCTCCACCGGGCAGGATGCTGGGTAACTCCCAGGAGGGGCAACCCTACGGAAAGTGCCACAGAAACATACCGCCCTGATTCGTCGAGGCAACTCGGCTTCTCGGGGTAAGGGTGAAATGGCGAGGTAAGAGCTCACCAGTATCCGGGAGACCGGGTAGCTGGGCAAACCCCATCCGGAGCAAGGCCAAATAGGAGGACTATGGATGCCCGGGCCGTCCTCGGGTTGGCCGCTTGAGCCCCCTGGCAACACGGGGCCTAGATAGATGGCCACCGCCCTCTGGAGGTGCAGGATGAAGCCCCGACCAGTCCCGATACTCGGGACCAATCGGGGTGTAAACTGTTCATCCAGGTGGTACAGAACTCGGCTTACAGGTCTCCTTGCCCCAGGGAGGCGATGGTCGATTCCGTCGCCTCCTCTCTCTAACGAAAAACATTCGCCGCGTCCGCTAGACTTCGGCAAAGGGCGTGTTCCCAGTATCCTGGGTAGGGGAAAGGGTGAATGATCATGAGCGTAAACCAGCTGGTCGATACCATCGGTCCTCTCCATGTGGGAGGGACGGGGACACTGGGGGCTTTGTGGGAGAACGGTACCGCGGGCGACTCAGAGGCACTCCTGGCCAAGCTAGCTCTGTCGCTGCAGAAGAAGATATGCCGGCTCGAAGGAAAGCTGGTCCTGCTCCGAGACCAACTCACCCGGGACCCGATGACCGGGCTGCGCAACAAGCGCTACCTAGAGGAACGCCTGGCCGCAGGCCAGTGGGCCCGGTCCGCCCGTTATAGGCATCCCTGCTCGGTAATCGTGCTCGATGTGGATGACCTGAAGGGGATAAACGACCGCTGGGGTCATGCTGCCGGGGACTGGGTCCTGCGCCGGGTCTCGATGACATTGCACGCTACCATGCGGGCCCCGGATGTGGCCGCTCGCCTGGGTGGAGACGAATTTGCAGTCCTGCTGCCGGGGACCGATGAGGCGGGAGCAAGATGCGCGGCGCAGCGTCTGCTGAGGAATCTGAGCCCCGGACCGGCAGAGGTGTGCGGGTCGATGGAGGGGATTACCTTCAGCCTCAGCATTGGAATCGCGTCTAGCGCCCAGGACGAGTATCATGGTCAGACCCTCCTGGCTATGGCGGACCGGATGATGTACAAGGCCAAGAGTTGGAACGGGAATAGGATAGAGGTAACGGGGCACCGGCCTGCTTGAGGGAGTCCGTCGAAGGGATGACCTGCTGGTTGCAGACCAGTTGACCCCAAGTCCCGAGCTCGGGACAAGCCCGCATCAGTCCGTTCCCGGTAGAGTGGCCTATAGCGAGGCTGTTTAATAAGGTTCTCGAAAAGGGGAGTGAGAGGGGCGGGTGCACCGTTCGTGGTGAGCGTGTCGAACCATGCGGGGGCTTGAGGACCTGCCCTGAATCTATCGAAAGGTGTCCCCTAAACCTAGGTGAGTTCTGTAGATTGAGTTAAATTGCATCATACGAGAGACTTGTGGTCCAGGAGGCTGTGCCAACGAAAACCTGTAACATTGCAACAATATAGTACTTCAGGGCTACAATATAGTACTTCAAGCTGACGAAACGGCCACCCAAGGAAGGGAATCGATGCAGCAAACCCCCCAGCATGTTAAGTCCGGGCAGGTTGAATGGCCCACAGAGTACTCAAACTATCCAGCGTCGCTAATGGACGTTTACCGCCTCAAGAGGCTAATAGGCAACAAAGCACCAGTTGTGGTCAAAGGCGTAAGCCTGGTGGTTTCGGCGCTCGACCCCGGCGCCACCTATCCTACCCATTCTCATCCGGCCCCGGAAATCTACTACTTCTTAAAGGGAAGAGCAGAATGCACCTGGGGTGATGAGACCTTCATAGCGGAGCCTGGAACTGTGGTCTATACGCCCCCGAACCTGCCGCACAGCATGCGGAATATAGGTGATGACCCGGTAGAAGCCGTTATCTTCTGGTGGGGAGACCAAGTAGGTGTCCTGGCTGAACTGACGGAGCCTGAGATAAGGTGTATTTAACAAGGCTAACGCCCTATATACTGAGGCATCGATCATAATCACCGGCGGTGGGAGGTTGCCATGGCTACTGCTCGCAGGGAAGTCCATACCCAGGTTAGCCCAATAACTGTCCAGCACCCTCTTGACCCCCTGACCCCGGACGAGATCGAGGATGCGGTCGAAATTCTACGGGCGGACCGGAGCCTGGGGAAACGGGTCCGGTTCGAGACCGTGGTCCTGAACGAACCGCCTAAAGCCCAGGTGCTCCGCTATAAAGACGGAGACCCGATTCAGAGAGAGGCCTTCATAGCCCTCCTGGACAACGACACCGGATCAGTCTACGAGGCCGTGGTTTCCATCACCGGCAGCACCGTCAAGTCCTGGGAGCACATCCCGGGAGTCCAGCCGAAGATCATGCTGGATGAGTTCTACGAGTGTGAAGAGGCGGTGAAACGCGACCCGGCATTTAGAGAAGCCCTGCGGAAGAGGGGGATCACGGACATAGACCTGGTGATGGTCGATCCCTGGTCCGCTGGGAACTTTGGTATAAAGGGGGAGGAGGGGCTGAGGCTCTCTTTCGCACGATGCTGGCTCAGGTCCAGCCCCACCGACAACGGATACGCACGCCCCATCGAAGGGGTCATACCCGTGGTAGATCTCAACAGGATGGAAGTCTTGAGGGTGGAGGACCACGGGGTTGTCCCCCTGCCACCGAACTCGGGGAACTACGCCGCCGAGTTCGTCCGGGAGTTCCGCACCGACCTCAAACCCCTGGAGATCACCCAGCCCGAGGGCCCCAGCTTCCAGGTGGATGGGCGGCGAGTTTCCTGGCAGAAATGGGAACTGAGGGTAGGATTCACTCCTCGAGAAGGGCTGATTTTACATAACGTGAGCTACCTGGACAAGGGGCGCCAGCGTCCCATCCTCTACCGGGCTGCCCTCTCGGAGATGGTGGTGCCCTACGGCGATCCCGGCGAGGCCCACTTCCGCAAGAACGCCTTCGATGTGGGCGAGTATGGCATCGGGACCCTGACCAACTCCCTGTCCCTCGGGTGCGATTGTCTCGGCGAGATCTACTACTTCGATGCGGTCATGAACGACAGTCGGGGCGGGGTCATGACCATCCCTAACGCGATCTGTCTGCACGAAGAAGACTTCGGAATCCTCTGGAAGCACGTGGACTGGCGGACGGGCCAGGCCGAGGTGCGCCGGTCCCGCCGGCTGGTGATCTCCTTCATAGCCACCGTCGGCAACTATGAATACGGCTTCTTCTGGTACTTCTATCAGGACGGCACTATCGAATACCAGGTGAAGCTGACTGGGATAGTGAACAACGCCGCCGTACAGGCGGGGGAGGTGCCCAAGCACGGGACCCTCATAGCTCCCCAGCTAAACGCCCACATTCACCAGCATTTCTTCAACGTGCGCATGGATATGTCCATCGATGGCCAGAACAACTCGGTGTACGAGGTGAACACGGAGTCGGAGCCCAGGGGCCCCGGCAACCCGCAAGGCAACGCCTTTTTCGCTAAAAAGACCCTGCTTGCCACGGAATCCGAGGCCCAGCGGGTCGTCAATCCGTTCAGTGGGCGAAGCTGGCTCATCACCAACCCCTCGATGCGAAACTATCTTGGGCAGGAGGTGGCCTACAATCTGGTCCCCGGCGAGAACGTGCTGCCCTTCGCTCATCCCGAGGCCGCCGTCTCCAAGCGGGCCGGGTTCATGGCCAAGCACCTGTGGGTGACGCCTTATCACCCAGATGAAAACAACGCCGCGGGGCGATACCCCAACCAGCACCCCGGGGGCGATGGGCTTCCGGCCTACACCAAGGCCAATCGAAGCATCGAGAACACCGACATAGTTGTCTGGTACACCTTTGGACACCACCACGTCCCGCGCCCCGAGGACTGGCCGGTGATGCCGGTGATGTACACCGGGTTCAGCTTGAAACCCGTGGGCTTCTTCGACCAGAATCCGGCCCTAGACGTGCCGCCTCCAAGCCATCACAACGGCCACTGCCATCCCTGATCTCGCCCGTCGCAACCAGGTCGCCGCAAAGCTGCTGGAGGAATCATGAGCAGTCCACGAATCGGCCCCGATGACTTGAGGGCCGCCCTTCCCGACACTTCCAGCGACCTCACCCTGCGAGGCCTGGAGGGGTCGGTGGAGATCATCCGGGACAAACAGGGGATCCCTCATATACGGGCTTCGACTGTGGGGGACGTCTTCTTTGCCCAGGGTTTCGCAACGGCCCAGGACAGGCTGTGGCACATGGACCATGACCGGCGCCGGGCCTATGGACGGTGGGCCGAGCTGACGGGACCCACCGCCCTGGACCAGGATAGGTCGATGCGAAGATTCCGCCTGGAGGCCAGCGCCAGGGCCGACTATCAAACCATCGGAAGCGCGGCCCGGGAGATGGTGGACAGCTACGCTCGCGGGGTCAACGCCTTCATAGACAGCGCCGTCAACCTGCCGGTAGAGTATCGAATCGTGGGGGCCGGGCCCGAGCACTGGCAACCCTGGGACTCCATGGCCGTCTTCAAGGTCCGCCACATCCTTATGGGGTCCTTCGAGAGGAAGCTGTGGAATGCCCGCCTGGTCAACCAACTCGGCCCAGAGGTGGCGGCCAAGCTGATGCCGGCGTTTCGGGAAGGCCACCTGCTCATCGTACCCCCGGGGGCCGAGTACTCGGGTCCCTCCTCAAATGACCTGAAAGAGCTTTTGAAGGATGCCGGGTCGATCTCTCTTCCGAACGGCGGCGAAGGAGGGAGCAACAACTGGGCCCTGGCAGGCAGCCGGACCTCCTCTAGGAAACCCATTCTGGCGGGAGACCCCCATCGAGGTCTGGATACGCCCAGCGTCTACTACCAGAACCATCTGTCCTGCCCCGAATTCGATGTAGTTGGCCTATCTTTTCCCGGGGTGCCCGGGTTCCCCCATTTCGGCCACAACGCATGGGTGGCGTGGTGCGTGACCCATGCCATGGCCGACTATCAGGACCTGTACATAGAGCGGTTCAAGAAAGACGACCCAGGCCTGTATCTTTTTCGGGGCGAGTGGAGGAAGGCGGAGGTGTACCGTGAAGTCCTGCGGGTCAAGGACGGGCAGCCCCTAGAGATGGATGTAACGGTCACCCACCACGGCCCCGTCATCCTGGGAGACCCGTCCGAAGGCCAGGGAATAGCCTTCCGGTACACGGCCACGGCGGAGCCGATCCCCGCTTTCAACTCTATTCGGTCCATGCTTCAAGCCGGCTCCGTCGATGAGATTGAGGCGGCCATGAGAGACTGGGTCGACCCGGCCAACAACTTCGTTACCGCCGACGTCAGTGGAAATATAAGCTATCTCACCCGTGGAAAGCTGCCGGTGCGACCCAGGGCCAACGCCTGGCTCCCGGTCCCCGGCTGGACCGGCGAATATGAGTGGCAGGGGTTCGTGCCCTTCGAGGAGATGCCCCGGGCCCGCAACCCCGAGACGGGATACATCGTCACGGCAAACAATCGGATCGTGGACGAGGATTACCCCCACTACATAGGCTTGGAGTATTCCCCTGACTATCGGGCCAGGCGGGTCAGGGAATCCATTGAAAAGCTGGACGGGGCCGTCGTGTCGGACATGGCGGCAATTCACGCTGACTGCACCTCGATCCCAGCTCAGGCCATGAGCCGCCTCTTGTCCGGTGTGGAGGCGACTGATCCCGATGTCCAGGCGGCCAGGGACCGGCTCCTGGATTGGGACGGGCGCATGGATAAGAACGCGGTTGAGCCCACCATTTACAGCGCCTTCCAGATCGCGCTGACAAAGATCGTCGTCTCTTCTATCCTGGGGTCCCTGGGTGAGGAAGCCATCGATGGCAAGGGGCAGGGTGGGCTGGGATGGTTGGCTCGCATAAGTGGCCAGCTCCACCTGCTGATACAGGAGGGAGACACCTCCCTCTTACCCGACGGTGAAACCTGGGAGACGGTGATGGCCCAGGCCCTTGGCGAGGCCGTGGACTGGCTCCAGGCCCGGTTAGGCGGCGAGATGGACTCCTGGCTCTGGTCTCGGGTGCACACCACCCGGCCCCAACACACCCTTTCCTCTTCTTTTCCGGGGCTGGCTGAGCTTCTTGATCCTCCCCCGGTGCCCATGAACGGGGACGGGCACACGCCCCTGGCCAGCGGGTATTCGCCCGGCGACCCCTTTGTCGTGACCAGCGCATCCATGGCCAGATACGCTTTCGACCTGGGAGATTGGGACAACTCCGCCTGGGTGGTGCCTTTGGGGACCTCAGGTCACCCTGGCAGTCCTCACTATGCCGACCAGGCCCCCATCTGGGCCGATACCCGCCTGCTTCCCATGCTTTACGACTGGACCCGCATCGAAAAAGAGGCCGAGTCGGTGCAGGGATTGAGCCCTGCGGGGTAATGGCCTAAAGCGGGCGGCATCGACAAAGCATAGGCCTATCTGAGGGAGATCGAGGAGATCTCGGCCATCGATAGGCTGAACGAAGCCGATCTGCTGGTATACAGGGACGATGGATACGTCTACATGCAGCCTACCAAGGCCCGGGGCTTCTATAAGTATCTTCAAACGTTGCTTGAGATCGTTACCAACAACCCTGATTGACTCGGCTAGCCATAGTAGCGTTATTAACCAAACACCAATAGCTCCCAACCTGGCCGGGTTCATCCCTCTTTTGAATCCCCGAACCTGATGGCTCCGACAGAGCCATACGGTGTCAAGAGATGGCCCCCTCTTTCCAATCCCTCAGGATCTCGTGGGCGGCGTTGTGCCCCGGGGCCCCCGACACACCCCCAGCCGGGTGGGTGCCGGCTCCGCACATATAGAGGTTCTTGATTGGAGTGCGGTAGTCGGACCAGCCGGCAAAGGGCCGGTTTGAAAACATCTGGTCGAAGGTCATGTCTCCGTGGTGGATATGGCCGCCGGTCAGGTACAGTGTGTCCTCCAGGTCCTCGGGACCGTAGAACTTGTAGTGGAGGATGATATCTCTCAGGTTGGGAGCATACTCCGTTAACACGTCTATGCAACGCTGGCCGAAACGCTCCTTCTCCTGCTCCCACGTGGAGTTCTTTAGCTTGTGGGGGACCGTGCGGGCCCACATGGTCATGACGTGCTTGCCGGGGGGCGCCATCTCTGGAAAGACGGCGGAGTAGATGGTGCCGTTTATGAAGGGCTTCTCTGGGAGGCGTCCCTGCTTGGCGTCGTCCCAGGCACTCTCCATGTACTCCAGGGAGGGGGCGATATCGATCACTCCCGTGTGAGCCGGGCCCGGTGTCTGATCTCCGGGAGAGGCCACAAAGTTGGGAAGGCCATCAAGTGCGAAGACCATAGAGAAGAACCCTATGTGGTATCGGTAATTCCTGACCTGCCTCAGGAAGGCATCGTCCAGGTGTTGGGGCTCGACCAGCTTGGTGAAGGTGCGATTAGGGTCGGCGTTGGAGACCACCGCTTTGCCCCGGACCATCCCACCCTCCAAAAGCTCGACGCCCTCCGTTCTGCCGTTCTTTACTACCACCCTCGCCACCTCCGAGTTTGTACGAATGGTGACGCCGTAGCTCTCGGCGGCCCGGGCCAGGGCCTGTGGCACGGCCCCCGCCCCTCCCTTGAAGAAAGCCGACGAGTTGCCGGCGCCGTGGGCGAGGCCGGTCCTGTGGAGGTAGGCATAGAACATGCAGAGCATGGTGCCGGGGGTACTGGGCCCTCCGGGGACCATTGAGCCCAGGCCCAGGTGGGAGAGGGTGGCCTTTATCTCGTCCGATTCGAACCTTTCGCCCAGGAAATCGGTATAGCTGGAGGAGATGACCTTGGAAAAGAGGGCCTGGTCCTCGGGGTCCGTCAACCTAGAGGTTATCTCCATGAGGCTGGGAGGAGGCTTCAGGACCGATATCCCGCTCCGCTGGGCCAGCCTCATCATGTCCCGTTCCAGGTCCAGATAGGCCTTTGCATCCTTCTTGGAAAATTTCTCGATCTCCTTGAGGGTCTTCTCCTCGTCCTTCCAGAAGAAGAGGCACCGGCCATCTGGAAAGGGCTTGAATACCTGGGGATCGACAATTTGAAAGTCGAGGCCAAATTTCCGTAGCTGCAGGTCGTCCATCACCCTGGACTGGAAGAAGTTACATATGTTGGCGAAGGGATTGGTCTTGAACCCGGGCCAGAGCTCCTCGGAGACAGCGGCCCCACCCACTATGTGCCTGCGCTCAAGGACCACTACTTTGAGGCCCGCCTTGCCGAGATATGCAGCGCATACCAGTCCGTTGTGCCCCCCGCCAACTACGATCACGTCGTATTCATTCTCCATATCCCATCTCCTTTTTGAGCTCGACCCTCTGGCACAGGCCCTATTTTTGCAACGCCGCCTAGAACCTTTGCGATATGCCAGGGAGAAGGGAGTATATTATCCGCTCATGTACGGGTCAACGTTCTCTCTGCTAACCTAGACTTCCTCCCGCCCGACCACTATTCAATGACCCTACGGGACAATACCCTACTATGTTAGACTCGCTGCGTTTGGAAGCAGAGGGGAAAACACCAATGCCGGAATCAGCGAGCCGTTCTCTTTTGGCCGTCGTAGCCCACCCGGATGACGAGACTTTCGGCTGCGGCGGCCTCCTCGCCAGGTATGCCTCCGAAGGGGTCCGGGTTGTCCTGGTATGCGCCACCAGGGGCGAGGCCGGTGAAATCAGCGACCCATCCCTGGCGACGCCCGAGAACCTCGGTCAGGTCAGGGAGCAGGAGCTTCGAGAAGCCGCCAGGACCCTGGGCGTGACGGACCTGTGTCTCCTGGGATATCGAGACTCCGGGATGTCCGGTTCGCCCAGCAACCAGCACCCCGAGGCCCTCTGTCGGGCAGACCTGGACCGGGTCACGGGGCAGATCGTCGAAATCATACGCCGGGTGAGGCCCCAGGTGCTGGTGACCTTCGACCCGAAGGGGGGATACGGACACCCGGACCACATCGCAATCCACAAGGCCGCTTGCGACGCATTTGTGGCCGCAGGCGACCCTTCCAGGTACATTGAACTGAACACCGACGGCCTCCAACCCCACTCGCCCAGCAGGCTCTACTACTTCGTCTTTCCCCGCAGCTCTGTACACGCTTTTCAGGCGGCCATCCGGGCGGCGGGCATCGAGTCCGACCTGGCCGATATCGACCCCGAGACCATGGGAACGCCCGACGATGAGATCACCACCGTCATAGATGTGGCCATGTACAAAACCGCAAAGGAGCAGGCTGCCCGTCATCACCGAACCCAGACCCTGGGGAGAGACCCTTTTAGCTGGATTCCCGAGCCCCTGCGAAACTCCTTTCTTTCGACGGAGCATCTGGTCAGGGCTGAACCCCCTTTTGCCTCGGGTGAGCCGATGGAAAATGGCATCTTTTGCGGAATCTAATACCCTGGGCACAGGAACGGCAGATTTTGGGCACAAATGCCTCTTGACCAGAGGCCAATCATATGAGAAGCTATGGTCGGCGGCACACAGGCAGGCATATGCCTGACCACACAGAGTGTGTCAGGTAGCCGGGCCGGTGTAGAATAGCGGCTAAGTACTAGGCTGGAGGTAGATATGAAGGGTTACTGCGTGAAGTGTCGTGAGTCCAGAGAGATTCAGAACGCCAAGCAGATCACGATGAAGAACGGAAGGCCCGCGACCCAGGGCGTTTGCCCAACCTGTGGAACCAAGATGTTCAGGATAGGCAAAGCCTAGTCACACCGCGTTAGCATCGTAAAAACGACTATCCCTCCCGGCTCTCTCTCGAAGAGGCCCAGTTCAGGCCTGCCCGTTTCCACATCTACTTCTATAGCTGTGGAGGGGATATGGGTCTTTTTATCTCGTGCGAACGACGGTTAGGCAAGGCAGGCAGAGGCGCGAAAACCCCGGCGGAGTTTCTCGCTCGCCACCAGCCATTCATGCCTACTCGTATAGGGTCACGGCTATGGGGAAATGGTCAGAAGCCCGGCTCTGGGGGATCGAAAAATCGCGGGCCTTCAGATCAGTGGTCATCCAGATATAGTCTATACGCTGGAACGGATCGTCGGGGCGAGATGTAAACCCTTCTCCAGGGGCGCCTGAGGCAATAAAACTGTCCAGGAAACCCGCCTCTCGCAGTATCTCCATCTCCTCATCTGGCGGTCTGGCGTTCAGATCGCCTAGGATAACCGTGGCTTTCGCCTCATCCCATTGCTCCAGTATGGCTCGCACCTGGGGTACCCGATGAAATCCCTCTTCCGTGCCCGCATGCAGGTGCGTAGCCAGTATCCTTAACCTCGAGCCTCCGCCCAGGTCTATCACCAGGGAAATAAACCCTCTGTTAAGTCTAATGTCGCTGTTGTTGGGCATGTCGTGGGTCTCGGCTCTGATGATCGGATACCTGCTCAGGACCGCGTTGCCCCATACTGAGTCCGACGACGACCCCCATATGTATCTCATGCCCAGCCGTTGAGAAAGCCAGACCAGCATATCCACCGATCCCTCTATGACCCAGCCCCGGGCTACCTCTTGTAGCGCCAGGACATCGGGGGCTTCTTCCTCTATGACCCGGGCAAGGGCCTCCATGTCCAGCTTTCCATCGATATCGTATCCCTGGTGGATGTTATAGGACATCACCCGAACTGGAAAACCTGAACCCTCGGCCACCTCAGGTTCGCTCCAGGATAGAAAAAAGATCAGGGGCAATATCATGAGAGGGGCCGAAAGGCCGACTGCCCACTTCGCCGGTGCGACGCTCCAACTGCCAGGCCTGGGTGTGGGGGCAGAGGCCCCCGCCAGGGCCACGATTACCGCCACGACGGGTAGGATGGCCCAGCGTGGAACCAGCACGTCGATATCGAAGCTGGCAGAGTAAAGGAAGATCAGCAGCAGGAGACCGACGATTAGGACTCGAACGACCCGATCGAA
>JADFJI010000259.1 GCA_022566235.1 Chloroflexota bacterium | reverse complement strand
TTCCAGGAGCGGGGAGGTGGTATCTTGGCAGCCGGGTGTAGACGCCTCGACATCCAGGACCAAGGTTGTGGACAGGGTCAGCGCTGAAGCGACAGGCATGAAATTGGAAGAGGCGCCGGCCATCGTAGCCGGTGGCCGGGGGCTTGGCAGCGCTGAGGCGTTCAAGGAGCTAGAGGGCCTGGCCACCACCCTGGGTGGCCTGGTTGGCGCTACCAGGGCCGCCTGTGATTCCGGCTTCATATCCCCATCGGTCCAGATCGGCATCACCGGCAAAGTAGTAAGCCCAAACCTCTACATAGCAGTGGCCCTGTCCGGGGCCAGTCAGCACATGTCTGGCTGCCTCGGCTCCAAGGTGATAGTGGCCATCAACAAAGACCGGGACGCCAATGTTTTTAAGGACTCCCAGTACGGGGTAGTGGGAGATTATAAGGAGATACTTCCCGCCTTTCACGAGAAGTGCAAAGAGCTTCTCTCCTCCTCATAGGCAGGGAGAAAGGGCCCGGCCACTCAATCAAGGAGTTTTCTATCAGTTCTGGCTAGCCAGACGGCCTCAGGAAACCCATAACAGGAAGAGGGTGCCCATGGACGGTGATTTCCGATTCGATCCGGAAGAACTCGCCAGCAGCATAGAGTCCGCTCAGGTCATCTCGATTTTCTTTCCCCTTCTCCGAAAAAGCCTGATCCTGGACACAAGGATCGACATAGAGGACGGCCCGATGGTGAAGGTGGTTCCCATGGTGGACTCCCTTGAGGAGCGATGTCGAGCTCTGAAGAGGCTGAGGCCCCGGCTCCCCCGCCTAATGCCCGAAGACGTTACATTCATCCCCTGGCCAAAGTACGTTAGCAGCCTCAAGCGCCTGGGACTGTGGGACAAGATCGTGCAGCGGGTAGCGGCTACGGGTTCTAAGGATGCGGTGGGAAAGTGCAACCGGTGCTACCAGACCCTGGTGGACCTGGACAGCGCGGAGCTGGCCGCAGTGATAAAAGGAGAGAACTACTACACCCTCTGGGAGGCCCACAGGTAGCCGTTCGACTATAGATGGAAAGAGCCAGGGGCCCGACTGCTGACGTCGGCCCCTTTATTTATCCGGTAGGCGAGCTAACGGGTTAAGTAACCAATGGTGATTACTTGACTGCGGCAAGGCTTGCCTGTGGGGCTAGGAGGCCGATTTCTGGGCCTTCTCGACGACCTTCTGGGTTATATGGGAAGGGACCTCATCGTATCGGACAAACTGAGTGGTGAAGGAGCCCCGGCCCTGGGTCAAAGACCTGAGGTCTACGGCGTATCTCACAATTTCTGCCATGGGGGCCTCGGCCTCGATGACCGTCATTCCATCCTGAGGAATCATCCCCAGCACCCTGCCCCTCTTGGTGTTCAGGTCTCCTATAACGTCGCCGGTGAAGCTATCGGGGACGGTGACTTTTAAACTCATGACCGGCTCCAGCAGGGCCGGATTCGCATCGGCCGCCCCCTTCTTGAATGCGTGGGAGCCGGCTATCTTAAAAGACATGTCCGATGAGTCCACCGGATGGGAGCTGCCGTCGTACAGGGTTACCTTCAAGTCCACCATGGGGTACCGGGCCAGCACCCCCTCCTTGGCCGCCTCCATAACCCCCTTCTCCACTGCGGGAATGTAGTTCTTGGGCACATTGCCCCCGACCACCTTGTGTACGAACTCCACCCCCGCACCCCTGCCCTGGGGCTCCATACGCAAGAGGACGTGACCGTACTGGCCATGACCTCCCGTCTGCTTCTTGTGCTTGTATTCCGTCTCTATAGGCACGGTGATGGTCTCCATGTAAGGGACCCGGGGTGCCTCCGTCGTTACCTCTACCGAGAACTTGCGCTGCAGTTTTTGTACCGTGATGTTGATATGGGACTCGCCCATTACCCAGAGCAGGGTTTCGCCGGTGTCCGGCTCCTTCTCCACCCTCAGGGTCGGGTCCTCCTCCACCAGCTTCGACAGGGAGGTCCCCATTTTATCTACGTCGGCCTTGGTCTTGGCAAAAACCGCCACCGCCAGGGGCGAGGGCGGAAACTCCACCTTTGGAAGGGCCAGGGGGCGGTCCTTGTTGCAAAGGGTATCGCCGGTGCTGCTCTCTGACAGCTTGCCCACGGCGCCTATGTCCCCTGCCACCACATGAGGCGCAGGCTCCTGGGACTTCCCGCGGGCCGTGAACAGCTGGGAGACCCGCTCTGTGGTGCTCTTATCCGCGTTCCAGACCTGGGAATCGCTGTAGAAGGTGTTGGAGCAGACGCGAAAGAATGAGAGCTTGCCAACGTAGGGATCGGCGGTAGTCTTGAAGATGAAGACCGCCAGGGGAGCGCTGCCATCTCCCTCCAGGGTAACCTCTTCATGGCTCAGCAGGTCCGTGGCCACTGCTGTGGGCCTCTCCAGAGGGGAGGGAAGGTAGGCGCAGATAGCGTCCATTATGCGGCCTACGCCGATGTTCTTCAGAGCGGAGGAGGCCAATACGGGCACTATGGCCCCTGACTTGGTCCCTTTGGCCAGGCCCTTGACCAGCTCATCTTCGGTCAGGTCCTCCCCTTCCAGGTATTTCATCGTCAGCTCATCGTCAACCTCGGCGATGGCCTCGGTCATCGTGTCCCTGAGCTGGTTGGCCTGGTCTGTAAGGTCTGCCGGCGCATCCTCTTCCTTACCATCGGGGCCGTAGGCCTTCATGGAGATCAGATCGATAACTCCTTTGAAGCTGGACTCTGCGCCGACAGGTGTCTGGACCGCGATGCACTTCCTGCCGAATCGCTGCCTGATGGCCTCGAGGGTTTGGTGAAAGTCGGCGTTTTCTCTGTCCATCTTGTTAAGGATGATTATGGTGGGAAGGCCTCTCTTCTTGATCTCTCTCCACATGAACTCCGTGCCCACCTCGATACCCGAGGCGGCGCACAGCACCAGGACAGCGGCATCGGCCACCTGGAGGGCGGCCACAACCTCCCCCACGAAATCGGCGTACCCGGGGGTGTCTATCAAATTGATCTTCGTGTCGTTCCATTCATAGGGGAGGAGGGAGATCTGGATACTGGAAGTACGGCGGATCTCTTCAGGTTCGTAATCGGATGTGGTGGTGCCGGTGTCTACCTTACCCAGGCGGTTTATGTGGCCTGCGTTGAACAACATCGCCTCGGAGAGAGAAGTCTTGCCGGCACCGCTGTGGGAAAGAAGCACGACATTTCTTATAGCATCAGGCTTGTAGCTCCGCATAACACACCTACCTCCCCTAATGTGTTTAGCAAAAGCTAATTCTAGAGGAACCTTCCCTCTCCTGCAAGCGCTAGCGGCCCTTCTTTAGGGGAAAGATGGCCTATGGGGCTATGCTATCCTTTTTTAGGGGGTATGTTCACTCTGATATACAGGGCCGTATTATCATTTTTCCGCTCCAGGGCGCTGAGGCGCGGCGCCCTGGGCCTGGTAGCGATATTCCTCCTGGTGTTCCTGGCGTCCAGCTCGGGGCCAGAGGATAGGATCGGTGACATCGTAGGGGACCGGGGCTATAACCTGCTGTCATGGGAGCTCAGCAACTTCTTCGACAAGTGGGTTCACAAAGCGACCTCGATATTCGGGGGCGATGGCGGGTCAGACGAGCGGAGCCTGGCCAGGGTGGAAGAGTATTTCAGGCTGAATCGGGAGATAGATCTGCTGGATGGCGATATCTCTCGCTCGATATCGAGGGGTGAGGGAGACGTAGGGCCGCTGCTGGAACGACGCCAGGGCCTGGACACGGAACGGAGGAGGTTGCGGAACGAGGTGGAGGAGATAATAGAGGGCCAGATAAGCAAGGCGCTGGCCCGGGAAGGCCTCTCCTGGGAGTTGCCTTTCCTGGATTC
>JADFJI010000258.1 GCA_022566235.1 Chloroflexota bacterium | reverse complement strand
CTGATTCACCCCTGGTTGGCAAGATGCGAGGGCGGCGCTATCCGACCGCTGAGTGGCAGGGAATCGTTTTTATCTGGGTGGGGGAGACGGAGCCCGTCCCCCTGGAAGAGGACCTACCCTGGGAGTTCGCAGACCCGACCCTGAACGGACGCCGGTACACCCGGGTCAAGGACTGGGAAACCAACTGGACCGAGCCGATGAATCAGGGCATAGACTACCACGAGTTCTACCTGCACCGGGGTCTGAACTTCTGGCGGCTCATCGATTGGAGGTTCCCCTTCCTCCGTCCCAAACCCGTGTATGCAAGTGCGACTGAGATAATAGCAGAGGGCGAAAATAACATAACAGTAAAGGTGGAGAGGGCTCATTTTGGTCAGGCGGAGTATCCCGGGTTGGGTAAGTGGCCTCGGCGCGTCTGGTGGCGTCGACTCAGTTCTCCTAAAACCCCAAATGCAGGCATGATAGCGACGGCGACGGGAGAGAAGGCCTGGGCCACCTACAACCACAATCTACAGCTGCCCGCCATAATACGAGTTTGTATCGGGAGCATCATTCACCTGCGCTGGGGTGTGCCGATAGACGAGCAAAACACCCGTATGTGGACATTCACTCTATGTAAGAGTCCCAGGACTATTTTCGGTCGGTTCTGGCAGGACGCCTGGTACTACTTATGGAATAGGCCTGCCCGCATAATCGCGATCAACGAGAAGGAAGACCTGGTGGTTTTCAAGAATGAGATGATAAATTTCGATCGGCCACAAAAACTGGGCCTTCTGGACACGGGCGTAATCTACTTCCGGCGTCAACTGGCCAGACGCTCTCGAGACTTCCAGCGCCTGGGCGGAGCCCATGGGTGCCTTAAGCAACCTCCTGATCCCGAGCGTGTTCCGCAAAAGTCTGGATTTCGGTAATTAGCATCAGACCCACAAATACCGCACCAGGCCGACAATGAAAGCTATCCAGGTTAGTGAGCAGGGCGGGCCTGAAGTTCTGCGCCTGGATGAGTTAGCTATCCCGCCCCCTGGGCCGGGTCAAGCCCAAGTCAAATTGGCCTCTATCGGTGTAAACTTTCGCGATATCTACCAGCGCAGCGGCGTCTACAAGATGGACCTGCCCTACATCCCGGGCACCGAGGGATCGGGCTTCGTTACCCGGGTCGGCAGCGATGTCGATGAAGTGCAGGTGGGGGACCGGATCGTATATTCCGGCGCCCTCGGGTCCTATGCCGAGTATGCCAACGTTCCGGTCCGGCGAACGATCAAGCTCCCCGCTTCCGTGGATTTCTCCGTTGCCGCTGCCGTCATGGGACAGGGGATGACAGCCCATTACCTGGCCTATAGCGCCTACCCCCTCAAATCCGGTGATACGTGTCTCGTCCACGCAGCCGCCGGCGGCGTCGGGCTGTTGCTGACCCAGGTGGCCAAGCTCCTGGGAGCTAGGGTCATTGGGACCGTGTCGACCCAGGAGAAGGCCAGGGCCGCCCGAACAGCAGGATGCGATCATGTGATCCTGTACACGGAGCAGGATTTCGAGGCCGAGGTGCGCAGGTTCACCGAGGGTCGAGGGGTCCAGGTGGTGTACGATAGCGTCGGCAAGACCACCTTCGACAAGAGCATCAACTGCCTGGCCCCCAGGGGGTACATGGTCCTGTACGGCCAGTCCAGTGGCATGGTCCCCCCAATAGACCCCCAGATGCTCAACCAGCACGGGTCTCTCTTTCTAACAAGGCCTTCGGGTATCCATTACACCGCAACCCGGGACGAGCTGGTATGGCGGGCCAGGGACATCTTCGACTGGGTCATCTCCGGTAAGTTGAATGTCCACATCGATGCCCACCTTCCCCTTCATCAGGCCGCCAAGGCCCACCTACGTCTGGAGGAGCGCCGCAACATAGGCAAGGTGCTCCTTCGCCCATAACCTCCTGTCTGTGTCGAGAGCTGCGAGTTTTAACTCGATCCCCAGCCCAGCTGTTAGTGGCCCGACACGTCCTTAACCCCATCTGCTGCAGAGCATCCGAGTCAGTCGGTTTGAATAGCCTCCATCCCCCATATTAGCTGATGTGAAGAAGTGCAAGGCCGCCCCCTGCCCTTGGCGTTTAAAGTTGACAAACACTATTCCCTATGATACGAAATGCTTTTAGGTTGGCCCTTTTGTAGCGTTCACGGGAGAGCCATGGGAGAGATATTGCTGGTCGGCACCACTCATTACCCGCCGCTGCTCTATCCAGATGAGGGTATGGTTTCTCAGTTGAGGAAGCACATGAATAGCGACCGTGTGCCGCCTCACATGAGGGAGGAGCGTAACTGGCCCAAGGAGATGCAGGCGGAGTACGGCCCCAACGGATCGAACGCCATGGCCTCGGCCGCCGCTCACCGTGAGCGCCTGGTAAAAGCTTTCCGCAGGGTGCGCCAGGAGATCGACGCATTCTCGCCCGATTTTGTCCTTATCTGGGGCGACGACCAGTACGAGAACTTCAGAGAGGACCTTGTTCCCCCATTTTCCGTCTACATCTCCGACAAGTTCGAGACCCAGCCTTTCAAGCGACTGTGGTATTCGCCCAGCGGCGAACAGGTCTTCAATGTCTGGGGAGAGCCTGTGGATAAGGTGTTCGTCCACCGGGGCCATGCCGACGGCGCGAAGTTTCTAACAAGCCGCCTGCTGGAGATGGGCTACCCGATGCCCTACTCATACAAACCCCTTCACTTTCAGGGGCTTCCCCACGCCTTTATGAACACGCTGCTTTTCCTGGACTACGACCGCAAGGGATTCGACTATCCAGTGGTTCCCTTCCACGTGAACTGTTACGGTAGCAGTGTTGTGCGCAACCGTGGCGGTAGCCCCTTGAGCGCGTCCGAGAATGCCGAGCCCGACCCACCAGCCCCGTCGCCACGCCTATGCTTCGATGTCGGAGCGGCTACGGCCCGGGCCCTCAAGGCCAGCCCATACCGAAGCGTGCTCATCGGCTCCTCCAGCTGGTCCCATGCCTTCCTCACGCTGAAGCACCACATGCTCTGGCCAGATGTAGAGGCGGACAGGGCCAGGTTCGAAGAGCTGCGGGAAGGCAGGCAGCACCTGTGGAAAGACCTCACCTTGGACCAGATAGAGGACGCGGGGCAGCAGGAGCTGTTGAACTGGGTCTGCCTGGCCGGCGCCATAACCGAGCTGGGATACAAGCCGGAGATCATCGACTTTACCCAGACCTATATCTTCAACTCCTCCAAGTGCATGATGGTGGCCCGAGCCTAAGGAGTTGCAGTCGGAAGTCAGGTCGTTTTCCTTTGGCCCAAAGTATACGGGTGTTAGACTAAAGAGGGCGTTTAAGAAGGCCCCTGTTCCGGTCAATGAAGAAAGGTAGCAAGCTATGGTCGTTACCGCACCCAGAACAAAGGAACCCCAGGTAGTCCGTGACCGTGAAGACCGGGACGAGGCCTTCGGCGCTACCCAGATTGGACCCTTCGACTATTGCCCCAAGGTCGGCTTCCGCGAGTACTGGTACCCCGGCATCTGGGCCAAGAAGATAGGACGAAAGCCAGCCCACCTGAAGATGCTGGGCGACGAGCTGGTCCTGTTCCGGGGCGTAAACGGCGATGTGGTTGCCCTCAGCGATTGGTGTCCCCACCGCGGCGCACGGCTCTCCCGCGGCTTGTGCGAGTTCAAGGGGACCGTTACCTGCCCCTACCACGGATACACCTTCGATGAAACCGGCATGTGTGTTGCAGGCCTCATCGAGAGTCCTGATTCACCCCTGGTTGGCAAGATGCGAGGGCGGCGCTATCCGACCGCTGAGTGGCAGGGAATCGTTTTTATCTGGATGGGGGAGACGGAGCCCGTCCCACTGAAAGAGGACCTACCCTGGGAGTTCGCAGACCCGACCCTGGACGG
>JADFJI010000257.1 GCA_022566235.1 Chloroflexota bacterium | reverse complement strand
GGTGGCCGAATCCCTGCGCCACCATGAAGACCTGGAAGAGTTGCTGGAAGTCGTGTTGGACCTGGGACGAATGCCCGAGGCCCGGTTCCCCTCCGGCGATGTACCGCTGGACGACCAGGAAGTGACCCGAGAGGACCTGGAACAGGTCATAGAGCAGGTGGGGGAATTCGGTGACGACAACCGGGCAGGCATCGAGCGGACCTTGCACCGGATCTCTGCCATGCGCAACCGTAAAGGCCAGGTAGTGGGAATTACCTGCCGGGTGGGGAGAGCTGTCTTCGGCACAATAAAAATTATCGAGGACTTGGCCTTCTCCGGCAAAAATATCCTGCTGCTGGGCCGGCCCGGCGTGGGCAAGACCACTATGCTGCGAGAGGTGGCCCGGGTCCTTGCCGACGACATGCGGAAGCGCGTAGTCATCGTCGACACCTCCAATGAGATCGCCGGCGACGGCAACATCCCCCACCCCGCCATCGGCCGCGCCCGGCGCATGCAAGTGCCGACCCCAGCCCTTCAGCACTCCGTCATGATCGAGGCGGTGGAGAACCATATGCCCGAGGTCATAATCATCGATGAGATCGGCACGGAGTTGGAGGCTGCAGCCGCCCGCACTATAGCCGAACGAGGGGTCCAGTTGGTGGCTACAGCCCACGGCAATACCCTGCAGAACCTGATTATGAACCCCACCTTGTCCGACCTCATTGGGGGCATCCAGTCGGTCACTCTGGGCGACGAAGAAGCGCGTCGCAGGGGAACACAAAAGTCTATTCTTGAGCGCAAGGCCCCTCCCACCTTCGATATCGTAGTCGAGATACAGAGTTGGGAGCGTGTGGCCATCCATCCCGATGTGGAAACCACCATCGATGCTATCCTGAGGCGCCGCCCCGTGTCTCCGGAGCAGCGCTGGATGGATGAAGAAGGTGAGGTCCATAAGGAGCTCAAGGCTCTGTCCCCGGGCCCCCGTCCAGTACCTGCACCTGCACCGGCATCGCTTCCATCTACCCGGTTCTCCAGGATATACCCCTTCGGCGTCAATCGGAGTCGCCTCGAGGACGCAGTCAGAAAGCTGAAGCTTCCCGTGACCCTGGTCAACAGCTTCACGGAGGCCGAGGTGGTTTTGACCACCAAGACCTATTACAGAAAGCGCCCCCAGGCGCTGCGGGCCGCCGAGGCCGAGGGCGTCCCCATCTTCGTACTACGCCGTAGCAGCGTCTCCCAGATAGAGCAGTACCTTATGTCAATATTCGGCCTGGAGAAGCCCGCAGGAACCATAAACGTAGCCATAAGAGAGGCACAGGACGCAGTGGACCGGATATCCGCCGGGGAGGCGGACATAGAGCTGAGCCCGCAGAGCTCCTTCATCCGCAGGCTCCAGCACCAGATCGCAGAGCGCTCCAATCTCCTATCTAGGAGCAAGGGCAACGAGCCTACCAGGCGGGTCCGCTTCATGCGCCCCTCCGATTATTCCAACGGTCCCTAGCACCTGGTAGCCGAAATCAGCGTAACCCTCGTAAGACATAAGGTTCCTCTGCGCCAGGCTTCTGTGCCCCGCCATCTGGTATAATCGCATCTCTAGTTCATCGTTTCCGAGGACCCTTGTGCAACTGTTCATCTCCTTCGAAGGCGGAGAGTGCACCGGCAAGACCACCCAGTCGGAGCTGCTCCGAGACTGGCTCCTGGAGTTGGGGCACCGTTGTGTCCTAGTCCACGAGCCCGGGGGCACGGCCCTGGGCGATAGGCTCAGGGGTTTTATCAAGGGCGAGCTCCCCATCACCTATGAGGCCGAGCTCTTCCTGTTCTCGGCCGCCAGGACCGAACTGGTGTCCAAGGTCATCAAGCCGTCACTGGATAAGGGGATAATCGTTATTACCGACAGATATGTGGATTCAACCACTGCTTATCAAGGGTACGGTAGACGCCTGGACCTGGGCTGTATAAAATCTATAAACTCTCTGTCCACGCAGGGCATTTTACCGGACCTCACAATCCTGCTGGATATGCCCCCAGATGACGCTCTAAAGAGACTGGCCTCTTTGCAGATGGAGTTGTCCCTGGGTGTCGACAGCCAGACACCCCAGGGCCGGGTAGACGACCAGGGCCAGCGCAAGTTCGAAGAGGAGACCCTGGACTTCCATCGCAGGGTCAGAAAGGGATACCTAGCCCTGGCGAAGGACGACACCCACCGGTGGATGGTGGTCGACGCCGGTCAGCCCTCGGAAGTCGTTAGTAAGACCATTCGGGAAAGAGTGGAAGCCATGATATCAGGCGTCGGCTCCCCGACTCGATCCTCCGATGCCGGGCCGGCCTAGCCACTCCGATAAAAGTGAGACCCGTTACCAGGTAGAGATGAAGGAAGATACCGACAGAACAGAAGCCGCTCCCCAGAAATCCCCGGGCCGGCAACCCGAGAGCCAGGTGCCTGGAGACCTCCACAAAGGACTGGTGCGCTCAGACTTGGAGCTACCTCTGTGGGTCATCGCCGGATTTGTCATCGGGGTCGTGTTAGAAGTTGCCAGCGCCTCCGTCTATATCATCGCCATTGTGGTGCTGGCGGCCATAGTAAGGCTTTACTTGGAGAAGGCCCAGACCAACTCCAGACCAGGCTTGGCTATGGTGCCCCTGTTCCTATTCGGCTGGGGCCTTGGGCTCCTGGTAAGGGCGGTGGCCGCTTAGTAAGCTCGGCCCTCGGTGCGTATGCCCTTTGCCCCGGCCACGGGCTGCAAGATCATCTACCTCCATCTCCGAGTTTTTTCCTTGACCACAGATATGAGGAATTGGTATATTTTACTGCCGCCCTCGCCCGTTTGGCCCGTGGAAAGTCCAAAGAGTGAGAATACGTCGTTGGTCAGGCCATCGGGTCGGAAATATCAGTGAGAGGGCTTTGCCGACCCCAACGCTAGGTTATACAGGCTACAGGTCAAGGAGAGACCAGGGTGCCGGAACAATACTCGCTGGAATACACCGCCGTCTTGATCATTACCATAGCGGGCATAGGAATGGTGCTCGCCGCCTTCTTTGCCTCCATGATCCTGGCCCCCAGGAGCAAGTCGGAGGCCAAGCAGATCCCCTACGAGTGTGGCATCCCCCCTACAGGGCAGTTCTGGGCTCAGCTCCACCTCAGGTACTACATATTCGCCATCCTCTTCCTGATCTTCGATATCGAGGCCATTTTTCTCTTCCCTTGGGCCATCATCTTTAGGTCCAGTGGGGCCGTCATATTCTACGAGATGGTGCTGTTCATAGCCATCCTCTTCTTCGGCCTGGTCTACAGTTGGAAAAAAGGCGCACTGCGATGGAGGTGAACACCACAGAGGGCCGCAACTGGCCAGGGAAGAGCATATTTAAGTCCGCGGCCCCGGGGATTATCACCACAAAGGCTGAAATAGTGTTCGCCATGGCCCGCAAGTCTTCCCTATGGCCCCTGCAGTTTGGCCTGGCATGCTGCGCCATCGAGATGATGAGCACCTTCATGTCCCACCACGACCTGGACCGGTTCGGCATAGTCCCCTGGCCTTCGCCCCGACAGTCCGACCTGATGATCGTCGCCGGCACCGTGGTCAAGAAGATGGCCGAACCTATTAAGCTTCTCTATGCGCAGATGCCCTCCCCCAAGTGGGTCATCGCCATGGGCAGCTGCGCCTCCGCCGGGGGCCCTTACCAGAAGTCCTACTCGGTAGTAATGGGGGTGGACAAGATAATCCCCGTAGACATCTACATTCCCGGCTGCCCTCCCAGGCCCGAGGCCCTCATGGACGGCCTCCTGAAGCTTCAGGACAAGATAATGCGGGAGGGGCAGGAGACCGAAAAAGAGTAATGGCGGACAAGAAAGAAAAGGCCCCCGCTGATAGTGAGCCCGACCTCCGGTCCCAGCAACTCATCCTGCTGCTAAA
>JADFJI010000256.1 GCA_022566235.1 Chloroflexota bacterium | reverse complement strand
ATTGGTTCGATTCCGTGCCGGGCGAGCTGTTCCGTATGCTCGGGAAGGTCGCGGCGGGCCAGGATTCCTCCGTGAATCGCCGGGTGCAGGGTCTTCACGCGCCCATCCAGTATCTCCGGGAAGCCGGTCAGGTCGGAGATGCTCCGGGCGCGAACCCCGGCGTCAATCAAGACGTTATGGGTGCCACCGGTGCTGAATATCTCGATGCCCTGGCCATCCAGGGCCCGGGCGAAGGGCACCAGGCCCTTCTTGTCCGAGACGCTTATGATCGCCCTCATCGATCTCCCTGCTCAATCACCACGCCCCCGTCGCCCGTCTTCGATACTACCTGCCCCACAATCGAGGCCCCAGGAATCGCGCCACATAGATCATCGGCCTTCTCGGAAGAGCAGACCACCACCATGCCCAGGCCCATGTTGAAGACCCTGTACATCTCATCCAGGGAGATGTTTCCCACCTTCTGTATCAGCCGAAAAATCGGGTGTGCCGTCCAGGACGACGGGTCAAGCCGGGCGGTCAGGCCCTCGGGAAGTATCCTGGGGACGTTACCTACCAGCCCTCCGCCCGTGATGTGGGCCATCCCCTTTATGGAGGGCAGCAGGTCTTTCAACATCTCGTAGTAGCAGAGGTGGGTATCCAGCAGTTCCTCCCCCAGGGTCCGGCCCAGCTCCGGGTAAAAGGTGTCCAGGGGCTCAGGACTGGCATATATTCCGAACACCTTGCGCACCAACGAGAAGCCGTTGCTGTGAATGCCGCTTGATGGGATGCCGATTACGGTGTCGTCCAGGGTAATCGATGAGCCATCGATGATGCTGTCTTTCTCCACGACCCCTACGACGAACCCCGCCAGGTCGAAGTCCCCGCCACTGTAGATCCCCGGCATCTCCGCGGTCTCACCCCCGATGAGCACGCAGTCGATCTCCCTGCAGGCCGAGGCCATGCCCTTGGCCAGGGCCCCCGCCTTCTCCGGGACCAGGCTGCCCATGGCGATGTAGTCCAGGAAGAAGAGGGGTCGGGCCCCGGCCACGATAATGTCGTTCACACACTGGTTGACCAGGTCTGCACCCACCGACTCGAAGCGGCCCAGCAGCGAGGCTATCCGTACCTTGGTGCCGACCCCGTCGGTGCTGGACACCAGGACAGGCTCCCGATAGTTGCCAAGCTGGTAGAGGCCTCCGAAGAAGCCTATATCGCCCAGGACATGGGTGTTGAAGGTGGTCCGGGCGTGACGCCCGATGAGCCGAACGGCCTTCTCCGCGGCATCGTCATCGACGCCGGCGGCGCGATAGGAGCTATCGCTGGTCACGGAAATAGACTCCTGGGAGGAACGGATGAAACCCGTAGAGACACACGTAGTACACTGAGACAGCCGTCACTACATCTCCAGGGCCAGCTTGTCCATCTCCAACTGCACGGGTATCGGGTAGAGGCCCGTGAAACAGGCGGTACACACCTTGTTCTCCGGCAGGCCCACCGACTTGATTAATCCTTCGACGCTCAAGTATCCCAGGGTGTCGGCCCCGATGAATTCCCGGATCTCCGGGACGGTCTTCTGCGCGGCAAGAAGCTCTCCGCGGGTGGCAAGGTCCACGCCGAAGAAGCAGGGGTAGCGAATGGGAGGAGCGCAGACCCGCATATGGATCTCCGTAACCCCGCCCTTTCTCAGCAGGCTCATCACGTGAGGAGTGGTCGTACCCCTCACGATGCTATCGTCGACCACCACCACCCTTTTGCCCTGGAGCACCTCGGGCATGACATTGAACTTCAGCTTCACGCCCAGCTCCCTGATACGCTGGTCGGGCTGGATGAAGGTCCGGCCCACATATCTATTCTTGAGGATTCCCTCCCCCATAGGAATGCCCGATTCCTTGGAGTATCCGATGGCCGCGGCCACCGCTGAGTCGGGAATGCCGATGACCATATCGGCCTCCACGGGATGCTCCCTGGCCAGCTGGGCCCCCATCCTCTGCCTGGCCAGATGCAGCAGTTTGCCCCCGATGATGCTATCGGGCCGGGCGAAATATATATGCTCGAATGTGCAGAGAGCCTGGCGTTCACGAGTCTGGAGCTGATGGGACTTCATGCCCGAGCCGTCGATGATTATCGCCTCCCCGGGCTCGACCTCTCGGATCTGGTCGGCCCCGATATGGTCCAGGGCCGAGCTCTCCGAGGCCAGCACCCATCCCCCATTCAAACGGCCAAAGGCGAGGGGCCTCACTCCCAGGGGGTCCCTGATGCCCATGAGGGTGTCCGGGGTGATCACAACCAGGGAATAGGCTCCCTGGAGACGGTTCATGCAGTACCGAATCTTCTCGGGCCACGTCTTCCCAGGGGCATAGCACAGCAGATGGGCTATGACTTCTGTATCTGTACTACCCCGGAACTCTACACCGTGATCGGAAAGCTCGTCCCTCAGCTCCTTGGCGTTGACGATGTTGCCGTTGTGCCCCACCGTCATCTCACCCCAGGTGCCTTTGACCCTTATGGGCTGGGCATTGATCAGGCGGCTGGACCCGGTGGTCGAGTACCGTGTATGGCCGATGGCCGCGTGCCCTATTAGATTCTCCAGGGAGGACTCATCGAAGGCCTGGGAGACCAGGCCCATGCGGGTGTGGAGATAGAGGCGCTGGCCATCGGCTGTGGCGATGCCAGCGCTCTCCTGGCCCCGGTGCTGGAGGGCGAAGAGGCCAAAGAAAGTAAGCCTTGCGACATCCTCTCCGGGCGCATATACGCCGAAGACCCCGCAAGCCTCTTTAGGATGGTCATCCATCTGTGTAGCTTACCAGACGGTCCTTTCTAGACTTTCCAGTCCGGACTCTTGTAAAACTACGCTGGAGGGCGAACACCCCTATTATATTCACCTATCGAAGCGCGGGTCAACGCCATAGGTTAAGGATTTAGGGCATTCTCGTCGACATCTCGGGGTCAAGCTTCTAGGGGGACGGCTTTGGAGGGCACCTTAGTTTCCCATTTGGCCGATCTGCAGGTTTGACCCTCTTTTTCTCCGGTGATATCATATAGAGTAGCCTTACTGGTCGCCAACCGGGGCATTCCGCGAGCCGACCCGGAACCTCTCTAGTGGATTATAGCGAAGTCCGACACCGCTTAGAAAGCCGAGAGGAAACTCTCTCCCCCTATGCCGCAAAAAGCCGCCTTTCCCGAGGCAGGAAAGTCCACGAAGAGGCGAGCCCCCTTCGCACCGAGTTCCAGAGGGACCGGGACAGAATTATCCACACCAAGGCTTTCCGGAGGCTCAAGCATAAGACCCAGGTGTTCATAGCCCCTCTGGGAGACCACTACGTAACCAGGCTTACCCACACCCTTGAGGTGTCCCAAATAGGGCGTACCATCGCTCGGGCCCTCAACGTCAACGAAGACCTGGTGGAGGCCATGACCCTGGGCCACGACCTGGGCCACCCACCCTTCGGCCACATTGGTGAAGAGGTGCTGGCGGAACTCTACCCAACAGGGTTCAAGCACAGCCTGCAGAGCCTCAGGGTGGTAGACCACCTGGAGAAGGAGGGCAGAGGGCTGAACCTGACCTGGGAGGTGCGACAGGGAATAGTTACCCACTCCAAGTCCAGCCTGGCGATCCTGGGCAAGGACTGGAAAAATCCACCAACACTGGAAGCCCAGATTTGCAAGCTGGCCGACGCCCTGGCCTATATCAACCACGACACCGGCGACGCTATCCGGTCCGGACTGGTATCGGAGGATGGGCTGCCCAAAGAGGTGGTGTCGGTCCTGGGGGCCACCAACTCGGAGCGCATCAATACCCTGGTCACCGACGTGGTCCGCAACTCCTGGGCCGCCACCGGCCAGGTTAAGTTAAAAGATGGAGAGACCCCCTCCATAACCATGGGGAGGGAGGTGCAGGAGGCGGCCAACATCCTCAGG
>JADFJI010000255.1 GCA_022566235.1 Chloroflexota bacterium | reverse complement strand
CTTCCTGGCCAGGAAGGGGGCCAGGGGGATGGTTCGGTGGCGGCAGATCACGAGTACCTCCCCAATGCGTGACAGACATTTCGACATCGGTTCCCGCAGTCAGGTGCTAGACTCTACTTTCTCCACAGTAAGGGTGAAACGGGGCACAGCCCCTTATCTATATTTTATGCTATCCTATGCCCCGGTTACGCCATGCCAGAGGACCTCAAGCACACGCCCCTCCACCCCTCCCACCGGGCCCTGGACGCCCACATGATCCCCTTCGCCGGCTGGGAGATGCCTGCCCGTTACGCCGGCACCGTCCGGGAGCACCATGCCGTCCGCACCGGGGCCGGCGTCTTCGACGTCTCCCACATGGGCCGACTCTACCTGAAAGGCCCCGACGCCCGGGCCCTCCTCGATCGAGTCGTCACCGCCGACCTCCAGGCCCTCGATATCGCCCACGCCCGGTACTGCATGGCCTGTCAGGATGACGGCGGCATCATCGACGACCTCATCGTCTACAGGCTGGACACCGATAGCTTCCTGGTGGTCTGCAACGCCGCCAACAGGAAGGCGGTCGTCTCTATTCTCTGGAAGCAGGTCCGCCAACTGTCGAAAGTAAGCATCGAGGACCAGACGACACAGACCGCTATGATCGCCCTCCAAGGGCCCCTGGCCCTCGACAGGCTGAAGAGCATCGCCGACCTCGACGCCGGCTCCCTGCCCCTCTTCACCTGCGCCTATGTCGAAGTCCTGGGCGAAAAAACCCTGGTCGCCCGCACCGGCTATACCGGAGAGGATGGCGTCGAGCTCATCGTGGGTGCCCGGGGAGCCATACAGTTGTGGCAGGCCCTTCTGGATGCCGGCGTCACCCCCTGCGGCCTGGTGGCTCGGGACAGCCTGCGCCTCGATGCCGCCCTTCGACTGTGGGGCAACGACATGGACACCACCGTCAACCCCTACGAAGCGGGCCTGGGTAGGTTTGTCGTTCTGGACAAGGCCCCTTATACCGGCAAAGAGGCCCTTCTTCGCGCGAAAAGTGAGGGGGTCGAAAGAAAATTAATAGGCTTCGATATGGTGGAACGGGGAATCCCCAGACATGGCTTCACCATCCTCAGCGATGGCCAGGCTATCGGAGAGGTGACCAGCGGAGGCTACTCGCCCACCCTGTCCAGAGGCCTGGGCCTGGGGTACGTGCCCGCCTCTAAGGCCGCAAGAGATACCCCCCTGGCCATCGACATTCGGGGTCGCCAGGTGGCGGCCAAGGTAGTATCCTTACCTTTCTACCGCAGGCCTAAGCCTTGATGTGAGGCCAGACCCTATTTCACAGTAGATGTATGATAGGTCTACAATTCTGAGCCCATTAAATAAAGCTGGTCAAAATCGAACCACCGAAAGTAGGATTATTCCTCCTTCTACCTCTTTAAGAATTGAGTACACGACACTTGCTAGGCCACTCTGAACAAAGAGGGAATGTGGGTTCCAATCCCGGCAAGTCCCGAGTATCGGGACAAGTCGGGATTGGCGGGGGTCTGGGGGATTCCCCCAGATTTATATTCTTTCCCCCTCTCCCTTGTTAAGGGAGAGGGGGATACAGGGGGTGAGGGTCATAAGGAGCAAGCATGAACCCCACAGACCGCAAATATTCGAAAGAGCACGAATGGCTGAAGCTGGAGTCCGGCAACATCGGGGTGGTGGGCATAACCGACTATGCCCAGGAGCAGTTGGGGGACATCGTCTTCGTCTTCCTTCCCGATGACCTTTCCCAGGTAGAGCAGCTCAAGACCTTCGGCGAGATCGAGTCCCCCAAAGCCGTCTCCGAGCTCTTCTCCCCCATCAGCGGACGAGTGGTAGAGGTAAACAAGGTGCTTCAAGAAAGACCCGAGCTCGTCAACGAGGACCCCTACGATAAAGGCTGGATCATAAAGGTGGAGCTGTCCGATCCATCGGAGGTGGACAAGCTAATGACCGCCGAGGACTACGAAGCCCTGGTGGCATCCTCCCCCGAGGCCTAGGGAGTAATCATCTCCATCTCAACTCATTAACATGGGGAACTCCAAAAGGAGCATTACCTGGCAGCCAACATCAGCGTAACATTCGGTCGAGTCTCGTCGGGAGACCGTCCTTCCGTACTGGAAGAAGGGCGGGGGTCTGTCCCGACAAGCCCCGAGTATCGGGACAAGTCGGAACCAGGTTCATATTCTTTCCCCCTCTCCCGCTTTAAGGATTGAGTACACTACACTTGCTGGGCTACTCTAAACAAAAAGAGAATGGGGGTTCTCCCGACGCTGGGTCGGGAGCGGGGGTCTGTCCCGACCAGTCGGGACCAGGTTTATATTCTTCCCCCCTCTCCCTTACCAAGGGAGAGGGGGACTAAGGGGGTGAGGGTTTCAAAAAATGCCGTCACCATACATCTCTAACACAGATTCCGATAGGAGGGAGATGCTCGATGCCATAGGCGTCTCCTCGTCGGCAGACCTGTTCCTCGACATACCCGAGGCCTTTCGAGACCCGGCCCTGGACATCCCCAGGCCCCTCTCCGAGATGGAGCTTATGCGGGAGCTGAAGGTCTTGGCCCGGCACAACGCAGACCTGGATGACTACGCCTGTTTCCTCGGGGCCGGCTCCTACAATCACTACATACCCAGCGTGGTCCGTCACATCACCGGACGCAGCGAGTTCTACACCTCCTACACCCCCTACCAGGCCGAAATCAGCCAGGGCACCCTGCAGGCCACCTACGATTTCCAGTCCCTGGTCTGCAGGCTTACCGGCATGGATGTGGCCAACGCAGGCATGTACGACGGCTCCACCGCCCTGGCAGAGGCCGCCCTGATGGCCTGCCGCATCACCCGCCGCAAGCGGGTGGTAGCCCTGGACACCGTGTCCCCCGGCTACCTGGAGATCCTCAACAGTTACATGGAGCCCCAGGACATCGATGTTCAGGTGATGTCTCCCTCGGCCCTGAAGGTTACCGAAGAGACCGCCTGTGTCATCTGCCAGTATCCCGATTTCCACGGTATTATCGAAGACCTGGGCCCCTACGCCGAAGCCAGCCACAGGGCCGGCGCTCTGCTGGTGGCCTCGGCGGACCCCATCGCCCTGGGGATGTTCCGCTCCCCTGGCGAATACGATGCCGACATCGTGGTGGGCGAGGGCCAGTGCATGGGTACGTCTCCCACCTTCGGCGGCCCCTATCTGGGGCTATTCGCCGCCCGCTCCCGCCACATGAGACAGATGCCCGGCCGGATCGTAGGTAAGACAACCGACACCCGGGGCCGTGAGGGTTTTGTCCTCACCCTGCAGACCAGGGAGCAGCATATCCGAAGGGAGACCGCCACCTCCAACATCTGCACCAGCGAGGCCCTCGTAGCCCTGGCATTGACGGCATACCTGGCGGCCCTCGGCCCCCGGGGCTTGAGGAGCGTAGCCCAACTTTCTTACCACAAGGCCCATTACGCCGCCGAGCAGATCGCCGCTCTGCCCGGCTATTCCCTTCCCTTCGAGGGCACTTTTTTCAAAGAGTTCGTAATCCAGTGCCCCAGGCCCCCGTCCGAGATAAACCAGGCCCTGCTGAAAGACAAGATCATCGGCGGCCTGGATCTTACCAATTCCGTTCGTCCTGAGCTTAGTCCAAGGGCCGAAGGACTTCGCTCAGGAGCACCCAACAGCATGCTCCTGTGTGTCACCGAGATGAACACCCGAGACCAGATCGATTCCCTTGTCCTCGCCCTATCTAAACTGTCCTGAGGAGATCATGCTGTTCAATCCCAGAATCAACCTCCAGCCCAGGGGAAGCCCGGTACGGCGAGGCTCCCGCTCGTGATGAGCATGCCTGTCCTGAGCCTGTCGAAGTGTTCCGTCGAAGGGAGCAAGGCCGAAGGGCCGAACCATGCCGGGGGTTTGGGGGTGAGGAGG
>JADFJI010000254.1 GCA_022566235.1 Chloroflexota bacterium | reverse complement strand
GGCCTCTTCATCAGCTTTCGATCTACCCTCACGTACGGTTTTTCATCCTGGTCTTTCTGGCTATCGTGGCGCTCCTTCTGCAACCTGCTGGCGTACAGGACGTCGTAGGCGACCCGCCCGATTTTCATCTTCGCATCTGCTAGGAGGGCAAGCTGATGGGGCTCCGCCGGTGTCTGGTAGATAGCGTCCAGCTCCCCGAGGTCGGTTGTGGCCAGGGCGTCAGAGGCCGGTTGGTCTACTTCTGCCACGCTACCAATGAATTCCCGACCCAGCTTCCGCTTCACATAATCGGGAAGCTCGTATCCTTTGGTCGGGATGAAGAATATATTGGCCCCGAATCGGGCCAGGGCATAGGTGAGGGAATGGACGGTCCTGGCTCCCTTCAGGTCGCCACATAGGGCGACTGACAGATCCTCTATCCGGCCCTTTTCCTTCCTCAAGGTGTAGAGGTCACAAAGGGTCTGGGTGGGATGCTCATGGCTGCCGTCGCCGGCGTTTATAACGGGCACGCCGGCATAGTTGGCTATGGCCCTGGCGGAGCCTTCCCAAGGGTGCCTCACCACGATGACATCTACGTAGCTGCCCACCACCCTTGCCGTATCCGCCAGGCTCTCACCCTTGGCCAGGGAGGTGTTGCTGATGTCTGCAGCGGTGACTACGCTGCCGCCCAGTCTGTGCATCGCAGTTTCGAAGGAGAGCCGTGTGCGGGTGCTGGGCTCGTAGAAGAGGCTGGCCATGACGAATCCCCTGCACAGATCTGAGTGGGCCCGCACATCCGAGGCCATCTCGTCTGCCAGGGAGAATACGGCTTCGATCTCGCCGATGGTGAGGTCATCGATGGTTAGCAGGTCCCGGTTACGCAATCCAGTACCCTCTTGCCCGTGCCTCGGGTCACCCGGCTGCAGGGACGCCATCGGTCGGCTCCTTTGCCATTTGCATCAAGACCACTTCCTCCTTGCCGTCGGTCTCCGCCAGGTGGACTTTCACGATCTGTGACCGGGACGTGGGAATGTTCTTTCCCACGTAGTCGGCCCTGATGGGCAGCTCTCGATGGCCCCTGTCCACCAGGACAGCTAGCTGGACCCTCTTGGGCCTTCCCAGATGGATCAGCGCATCCAGCGCCGCCCTGATGGTGCGGCCTGTGAAGAGGACGTCGTCCACCAGGACCACCTCCCGGTTGGCTATCTCCACCGGGATCTCGGTATTCACCGCCAGGGGCCAGCGGGACATGGTGGTCAAATCGTCCCGGTAGAGGTGGATGTCGAGGGTGCCGACGGGGACATCCAGGCCGTCCAGTTCGGACATTATCCGAGCGATCCGGCCGGCCAGGGGGACTCCCCGAGTCCGTATTCCCACCAGCAGGAGCTCATCAAGGTCCTTGTGACTCTCCAGAAGCTCGTGGGAGATGCGGCGTAGGGACCGCCTAATCTCCTCGGGCGACATGATGACGGTATGGCTCATAAAAAGACCCCTTGTCCAATGCTGGCAAGGGGTAAAAGGCCTGAGACGACCTCGGGCCTATGGTATCGTTGCGGTTCCCTTGCCAGCCTCTCGGGACTGAGTTAAAGGTATCCTACGGGCGCCTCTGATCAGGCGCCAGGGTACTGGAGATTCAACCCTGATTCTACTACAGTCGGGGTCGGGTATCAATGGCCTCTGGGGGAGGGTTTTCAATAACAGTTTCGACCATCCCTTCGATGGGACTCAGGACAGGCCCCCTGTCCCCCTTCCCTTCGGCAGGCTCACTTCGATGGCAGGCAGGACAAGCCTGGCCAGGAAGGGGGAGGAAATTAGGTTTGTCCCGACACGTGGGGACTCTGGACTCCCCATTCGAGGGGCTTATTGAACGACCTATTTGGGCTTCATCTGTCGGCGTCTTGTGGCGGGAAGCCACCTCGACTAGTATAGCCGCAGGCCCGAAACCTAGATGACAAACAAGAACATCCAGCAAGGAGGCGCCATGAAGAAGACTCGTATCATGCCCAAGGGTCACTGGTACTGGAGCATGCCGGTCCCGTTCTCCCAGGGATGGAAGGTGGGCAACATGATCTTCGTCGGGGGGCAGATATCCGCCGATGAGAAGGGCAGGCCCATCGCACCCAATGACATCGAGGCCCAGACTCGAAACGTCTTCGAGAATGTTCGAGCCGTTTTGAGGGAGGTGGGGGCGGACATGAAGGACATTGTGAAGCTGAATACCTACTACGTGGACGACTCCACGGGGGAGGGGTCCCGGGAGTTCTGGGAGAAGATGACCCGGGTCAGGATGGAGTATATCCCGGAGCCGGGGCCCTCGGCGACGGCGGTGAAGGTGTCGGGGCTGGCGTATGACGGTCTGGTCATCGAGGTGGAGGCGATAGCTATTGTGGACGAGTAGCTAGACTTGACACACCTGAAGCGAACCAAGAAGGAGACTCACATGCCGCTCATGGTTCGACCCTTCGGCCTTGCTCCCTTCGATGGCAGGCAGGACAGGCTGGCTCACCACGAGCGGAAACGGTCAGGGGAGGCATCATATGGCAAGGACACGCATTATGCCCAAGGGTCACTGGGACTGGCCTATTCCGGTCCCGTTCTCCCAGGGGTGGAGGGTCGGCGACATGGTCTTCGTCGGGGGACAGGTGTCGGCGGACCAGCGGGGCAGGCCCATCGCCCCCAATGACATCGAGACCCAGACTCGAAACGTCTTCGAGAACATTCGAACCATCCTGAGGGAGGTGGGGGCGGATATGAAGGACATAGTGAAGCTGAACACCTACTACGTGGACGATTCTACGGGGGAGGCATCACGGGAGTTCTGGGAGAAGATGACCCGGGTCAGGATGGAGTACTTTTCGGAGCCGGGGCCCTGCGGCACGGGGGTGAGGGTGCCGATGCTGGCCATCGACGGGCTGGTGATTGAGGTGGAGGCGATTGCTGTGCTGGGGGACTGATCCGGGGGCCAGGGGTGTGCACCCCAAGGGCCTGGTGATGCTCCTATGAGCTTTGACGGTGGACTTGATTGTTCTCCTTTGAAACTTGATTGGATTTTCATTTTTTGGAGGGGGGCAGGCTGGCCCTTCGACAGGCTCAGGGTGAGGGGCCTGCAGCTTTGCGGAGCTGGTCTATGACTTGATTGAGCTCGGGGTTGGGCTGCTCGGGAACCTGGTGGAGGAGCCGGGTGAAGAGGGAGCGGGCGACACGGCGGGCGCGGTCTTTCTTGCGCTGCTGGTGACGGTTGTACTGGAGGAGTAGGTCGCGTATCTCGGGGACCTGGACGAGGGCGTCAAGGAGCTGGCGGAACTGTCGTGAGCTGCGGCCGTGCTTGAGGCCGTTGAAGTTGCCCTTCGGCGCTCCTGCGCCGGGGCGTCTTCCTCCGTGGGGCATGGGCGTTAGGTCTCCTTTCTCGGGGTGAGCTGTTAGGGGTATTTATAATAGCACGGTTGTGCTATTCAGGGCAAGGGGCGGGGAGGCTTCTTGCAGGGACAGCGGCTCACCACAAGCGGGGGCTGGTGCCCCGACCCCAGATTCTTCTCCCGACCCGTCGGGGTCGGAATGACCCTTCGACAGGCTCAGGACAGGCAGGGTGAGCGGGGGCATGAGATAATATAATTGGCGAGTATTGGATAGGAACGAGCGAGTTTAGAGGAAATGTAGGTGGATGTGAATAAGCGAGTTGTGCTCGATTACCTACAGGCTCTTGAGAAGAACCTGGTGAGAGGTGATGCTACGGAACGGACTCATTATCCAGCGCTCAAGACACTGATGGAATCTATTGAAAAAGGTATCGTAGCTACTAGTGAGGCAAAGCGCATCGAATGCGGCGCTCCCGACTTTGTAATCAGTAGGGGGGAATTAACAGTCGGGTATATAGAGGCCAAGGACATCGATAAGAGCCTTGATGAGGCAGAGAGATCAGAACA
>JADFJI010000253.1 GCA_022566235.1 Chloroflexota bacterium | reverse complement strand
AGGGCGCCGACGTTCTGTCAACGCCCGAGCTTCTTGGCCTGATGGAGAACGTGAGCATCAAGGCGACTGAGCCCAACCTTCCCGAAGGGCACACCACGGTCGGCTACGCGGTGGATGGCCTCCGGCATCTGGTGGCGACACCCATCGGCGGGACCATACTCGTCAAGACGGAGCTGACAGAGGTAGATCGCAACAAGCTTACATTCTCCATCGAGGCCTACGAGGGTGACACGAGGGTTGCGCTGGCGACACACAAACGGGCCGTCATCTCCACCAACCCCGACGCCTAGCGGTGGGAGACCCTCTGGGGCTGCTCTCCGGCCTAAAGGTCCTTGACCTCACCCACTATGCGGCCGGCCCCTACGCCACGCGGATGATGGCCGCGCAGGGAGCGGAGGTCACCAAGATCGAGCGCCCGGGCGCGGGCGACCCAGCGCGCCACATCGGGCCCTTTCCGGGCGACGACCCGGATCCAGAGCAGAGCGCGCTCTTCCTATACCTGAACACCAGCAAGAAGAGCATCACCCTCAATCTGAACACCACCTCGGGGACCGAGACCCTCAAGAGGCTGCTGGTCTCTGCGGATGTGCTGGTGGAGAACTTCCAGCCAGGAGTGATGGCCTCCATGGGCCTGGACTACCCGCAGGTGGAGTCCGTAAACCCCAGGCTGGTAATGGCCTCAATTACCTACTTCGGCCAAACGGGCCCCTACAAGAGCTACAAAGGCAACTCCATGGTTGGTTTCGCCGTCACGGGCCAGATGCACATGACGGGGGACCCCGATAAGGAACCCCTGGTTGGAGCAGGTTATCAGCCAGAGTATCAGGCGGGACTCCACGCCTATGATGCCGTCCTGGCAGCCCTCTACTGGCGAGAGACCAGCGGCAAAGGCCAGCACATAGACGTCTCCGTCATGGAGGCTATGGCCTATTATCACGAGTTCGCCATCACCACCTGGACCCACGTCAAGGCCCTGAGCATCAGGGCCGGAAACAACTATCCCGTAGGCAACCATCCCCTGACCATCTACCTATGTAAGGACGGCTATATCTCCATTTCTTGTGTGACGCCCCGTCAGAGCGAGAGCCTGTTTCTGCTCATCGAGAGGCCGGACCTGATCGACGATCCCAAACTGGGGACCGGCACCTCTCGATGGGAAAACAGGGATGAGTTCGACGAGATCATCCTGCCATGGCTGATGGAACGCACCATGGATGAGATAGTGACCGCGGCCCAGGACCTACGGATCCCCTGCACCTATGTCCCGACCTTCGGCCAGCTCTTCCAGGACCGCCAGCTGAGGGCCAGGGACTACTGGGTGGCCCTGGAGCACCCCCTTGTAGGACGGCATACCTATGCCGGAGCCCCCTTCAAGATGGACCAGACCCCGATGCAGGTGACACGGGCCCCCCTACTGGGAGAGCACAACGAGGAGGTCTACTGCGGCGACCTGGGATGCAGCAAAGAGGACCTTGTGAGATTACGAGAGCGGAATATCATCTAGGTGCGGCGCGGAACACCCAACGGCATCGGAGGAGAAAAACTGTGACTGAGATGGCCCTGGCGGGGGTGCGGGTGCTGGACCTGACCAGGGGATGGTCGGGGCCCATCGGCGCGCGGTTCATGGCAGACCTGGGGGCCGAGGTTATCAAGGTAGAGTACCTCACCGACCGGGGAATGGCCTCCGTGGAAGCGCCAAAGGACCCGACGGATTTCGCCAGTGTATGCCACGCTGCCTATCCAGACAACGACCCGGGAAAGGACCCCTACAACCGATACGGCCCTTTCAACGAGTACAATCGCAACAAGATGAGCCTGACCCTCAACCTGACCAACCAGAGGTGCAAGGAGGCTTTTCTCACCCTGGTCTCCATCTCCGATGTGGTCATCGAGAACTACAGCCCCCGGGTGATGGCCAACTTCGGCCTGGACTATCAATCGCTCAAGCTGGTAAACCCGTCGATTATCTTCATCGCAATGCCGGGCTTCGGGATGACGGGTCCCCACCGGCACCACGTGAGCTACGGCACCAACATAGAGCCCACCGCCGGCCTCTCCAACATGATCGGGTACCCGGGACCGACGCCCTACAAGTCCGGGGAGGCATACCCCGATCCCAACGCCGGCCTTCACGGGGTGGCCGCAGTGCTGACCGCCCTCTTCTACAGGCGGCGGACCGGCATAGGCCAGTTCATAGACCTGTCTCAGAACGAGGCAGCGGTAGGCCTCATTGGCGAGGCGCTACTGGCCTTCGATATGAACAATGAGGAGCCTGTGAGAATGGGCAATCGCCATCCGTATCACGCTCCCCACAATACCTACCGGTGCAAGGGGGACGATCGCTGGGTGACCATAACCGTCACCAACGACCAGGAGTGGCAGTCCCTCTCTGATCTTATGGGGAATCCGTCCTGGGCACGAGAGGAGAAGTTTGGAGACCAGCTAAGCCGGTGGCAGTACCAGGACGAGCTTGATGAGTACATCTCGCAGTGGACCTCGGGGCGGGACTACATGGAGTTGATGCACACCCTCCAGGCGGCGGGCGTGACGGCGGCGGCGGTATATACCAACCGGGACATCGTGGAAGACCCCCATCTGAAAGAGCGGGGATATTTCCAGGAGATCCCCCACCCCAGGACGGGGCCCACACTCTTTTCCGGGGTGCCCGTCCTCCTGTCCAAGACCCCGGGCACCCTTAGAATCCACGCTCCCATGATGGGGGAACACAACGACTTCCTGCTCCGGGACCTGGTGGGACTGGGGGAGGAGGAGGTATCGGAGCTGAAGGCGCAGAAGGCCATCGTCACCCGCCCTCCCGAGACGTACGAGGGGCCGCCCTACTAGAGCTTAAGTGTCCTCTCCAGTCTAGCCATCGGTATGCTACCCTTCGTCATCGGCATGGTCCTCTTCATCATCGGCGTGGTCATCTTCGTCAACGGTGCCCAGAAGCTCCTCGATCTCATGCTCTGCATCCTCGAATTCAAGCCCGTGGATGGCGTCCAAGATGGCCTGGGCCTGTTGGGCCTGGTCCTCCGTGGCGATCTCCAGGAAGTGGCCCAGGTGGTGAGAAGCCCCTTCGACATCTTCGACCCTGACTCCGGACAGGGCCATCTGAAGGTGCATCTGCCCTGCGGATAGGTCCTGCTCTGCTGTGCCCGCCAGCATGTCCTGGATGCCGTGAGTGCCATCGTGGAACTCACCCTCCTTCAACTGTTGGAGGACTTCCTGCATCCGGACAAGGTGGGCACCTTGAACCAGTCCAATGATGTGCTCTACGTGGTGAATGCCCTCGATTATCTCACCCTCTTCCAGGGAAAGAAGGGCCATCCAGTGATGAAGCGCTACCTCCCTGCCAACGTCTACCTCTCGCATGTGCATATGCTCTGCCGGAAGGCTGGCGATAAACTCTGCAATCTGCTCCAGCTCCTCATTGGATATCTCGTTGGGGGGAAATAGGGGCATAACGCCGACGGGGGCCCTGGCCTGTCTTTTCACGATGGCCGTGCTATGACCCGGCAGGGCCGGGGCTATGGCCGTGCCCAGGGCGTCCTGACCGTGGCATACGGCGCAGCCTTTAGAGACGAATAACTTTCGGCCTTGCTCTTGAATAGTAGGCGTGGCCGTCGGAGGGATGGGAGTTATAGTGTCTGGAACCGTTGTACGGGGTGGACACGGTGTTGGTACTAAAATACCGCGCTCGAGCACCCAGCATTCACTGAGCGTTGGGGTTGATCCACCGCCGCAAGCAGCCAGAATCGCCAAAACCATAATGACACTAACAAGAATCCAGGCCCTCTTCATATGTACCCCTCTCACCGCCAGTAAGCCTTCCTACCTTCTCCTATTCCCCCACTCCGCTGTAACAGTAGCTTGATACGATCGCTGATCTTCCGGCCACCAAGTC
>JADFJI010000252.1 GCA_022566235.1 Chloroflexota bacterium | reverse complement strand
CCAGGAGGCAAGAGAGATGCTTCTGGCCCTTCGGGGCAGGCCCCACAGGGTGATAACGGGCCTCGCCTTGATAACCCCTGGGGCTAAGACCCCGCTGGTGGCCCACGTGGGCACATCGGTCTTGATGCGCAGCTATTCTGACGACGAAATCGCCACGTATATCGCCTCGGGAGCCCCCCTGGACAAAGCCGGCGCCTACGGCATCCAGGATGTGGATTTTCACCCCGCGGCCCCGGTGAACGGCTGCTACTTCAACGTGGTGGGGCTTCCCATTTGCGCAACTTCCGAATTATTTCGTCAAGTAGGCATCACACCCAGGATCGATCTGGGCGTGACCTCGGCCTGTATCAGTCACCGCTGCCCCTTCGTGGGGCTGGGGCCTTGAACAAGAGTTAGGGTGGGGTGATACAGTTCTCAGGGCCCTTGCCCTTCGGGAAATAGGAAGTGGGGACAAGGTAGTGGCCTGAAAGCGCTCATCCGACCTATCCTGCGACCGGCCTTTCCTGGCCGGCCATCCTGGCCTGGGACCCGATATCCCTCGGCAGCAGCAGGGCAGTCACGGTGATCATGATGGGGGCCGCGCCGCTCACTATCATCGCCAGCCTCAGGTCCCCTGTGGATTCCTGCAGGAATCCCACCAGGAGGGGCCCCATGATGCCCCCCGCCCAGAACATGGTAAACATCACCGCCTGAATCACCGCCATCTCCCTGGGCCGAATTCCCGACAGCTGGAAGGGGATGGTCGTAAAGGGGATCCAGAAAGCGCCCCTGGCCAGTCCGCCGACGATGAACATGAGGACAAGGGCCGGTATCCAGTCGGTCAGCAACTGGCTGATGGAGGTGGCGGCAATAACGACGCCCATTACCACCAGTGGAATCTTGTACCCACCGGCCTTCTTCATCACCGGCAACATGACGAACCCTCCCACGGCCACCACTATACCCACCACTCCCATCAGGAACCCAGACGTGACCAGGGACATGCCGAACTCATCCTGCATGAAGGTAGGCCAGAAGGTGAACTGGGCCATCTGGGCCATGGAGTAGCCCACCATCCCCAGGCCCACAAGCCACGGCTCTCGATACCTAAAGACGCTTCGCAAGGGAGATTCCTCCTGCGATTCCACAGGCCTACGATCGCCGGCGGGGTTGTCACGGCCCAGGAGGACCCACAGCAGGGTGAGGCCTATGCTGAAGAAACCATAGACATACAGTGGGCCTCTCCAGTTGTCATCGAAAGCTTTCAGAAGGAGGGGCGCGGCAACGAATGCTCCGGTCACCGAGATTCCGAAGATTGCGTTCAGGATGCCGTTGAACAGGGGTATCTCCCTCCTTGGCAGCCATTGGTGGACCAATAGCATCCTGGCCGGTTCTCGAGCCACGGGCGCCAGGCCGAAGAGAATCCTGGCCACCAGCAGCACGACGAAGCCAGGGGCCAGACCCTGCATGAATATGAAGAGGGTGCCGGCTGCCAGGCTAACGGTGGTCACCCATGTGGCCCGGTACCGGGATAGCCACCAGCCCAAGGGTATCGATAAGACGAGGCTTCCTAACATGGTCGAGGAACCTAACCACCCTTGCTGCGAGGGCGAAAGGCCCAGGTCAGCGGTCATGCTGGGAAGCAATACCCCCAGGACCAGGGCCCCCACTATACCCGTGGCATGGGTGAGGTTGAAGGTCAACATCACCACCCACCGGTACGGGGAGGGTTTAGACTCTACTCCGTCAGCGGCCACGAAACACCTCTCCAAAATCACCTCGCCTTTTCATGGACCGGCACGCCCGGCGCCCCATTTTCACGTCTCCAAAGAACGGGGCTTCCCCTGACCCGAAGGGAGGAGGGAAGCCAGCGTCATCGCTATGGGGAATATGAAAATCACAACCATCGCCAGCTTCAGGTCTCCCGTAGCCTGGTGTATAAAGCCCACCAGGAGCGGTCCAAGGACTCCGCCGCCCCAAAACATAGTCTGCATCAAACCCTGGGCCAAAGCGACCTCCCTGGGCCTGCTTTCGGGCAGCTCAAAGGGGATGGTGTTGTATATGGTCCAGAACGCGCCCCTCCCCAATCCGTTGATAATCAGCACCGCTATCAGAATCGGGATGCTGTCGGTCTCCAAGGTCCCCAGAAACGTAACGCACAATGTGACCCCGATGATAAGCAGGGGCACCCTGTTGCCCGCCCTCCTGGACAACAGGGGCACTACGATGAATCCGCCGCTGGCCACTACCAAACCCAGGACACCGATGAGCCATCCCGATGTCACCAGAGACATCCCGAACTCATCCCGCATAAAGGTGGGCCAGAAGGTGAACTGGGCCATCTGGGCCATGGAATAACCCACCATCCCCAGGCCCACAAGCCACGGCTCCCGGTATCTGAGCAGGCTCCGAAGGGGCGTGCCTTCCTGGGAGGTCACACTTTTTTTATAATCTCCGGTGATGTTCTCCCGGCCCACCATCACCCAAACCAGGGCGAATACCACGTTCAAGGCAGCATATGCATAGAACGGCTTTCTCCAGTCGCCATCGAAGAGATTCAACACCAGGGGTGTCGCCACGAAGCCAATGGTCAACATTACCCCGAAAGCCGCATTCAACAACCCGTTCATCAGGGGGATCTCTCGCTCGTCTAGCCATTGCCGGAAAAGCAACGCCTTGGCCGGGTCCCGGGCCAGCGCAGTCAGCCCAAAGAAGAGCCTCCCCAGAAGCAGCAGGATGAAAAAAGGCGCCCAACCCTGGATGAGCAGGCACAGGGCCCCCAGGGCCAAAGAAACGGCAATGGTCCATTTTGCGCTGTAGCGAGACAGCCACCAGCCAAAGGGCAGGGAGAGGGCCAGGTTTCCTATAAAAGCTGAAGACCCCAGCCACCCTTGCTCCGAGGGCGAAAGTCCCAGGTCTTCGGTTATGCTTGGAAGCAGTATCCCCAGGACCACGGCCCCGATTAGCGCAGCAGAATGGGTTAGTATAAAGGTGGACAGTACCACCCACCTGTAAGGAGAACGACTGCTTGAGGATGGCATGGACGCGTTCAAGGACGTCCCTTCGAAGCCCGCTGCAGCAGAGCAATTTGTGGGCGAGACATCATCATAACCTGGCTACATCGCCCCTTCCCGGCGCGAAAACAACAGGGCACGGCACGCCTCGTAAATATCGGCCGGCCCCGGGTAAAGGAGAATCCTTGATCCGGGGGCTACGCATCCAACACCGTGGACACAGCCTCTCTGTCAGGCCCTTTTCTGTACAGCATCATGGCCGCTGCCGCCATGGAAAGGCCGAACAGGGAGGTTATCACCAGGGAGAAGGCCAGGTCACCCGAGGCCTCGTGGAGGAACCCCGCGATGATTGGCCCTGCCACACCCCCTCCCCGGGCCGCCGTCTCGATCAGGCCCGACGCCACGGCTATCTCCCGAGAGGTCATTCCAGGCAGCTCAAAGGGAATCGTCCAGACCAGGGGCATAAAGGAGAAACCCAGTCCATGAATGATCACCAGCAGGAACAAGAAGGGGATCGAATCGGTTAGCATCATCCCAATGGCGGAACCTACCAGCAATATTACCAGAGCGATGACCAGCGGCCTCCGAAACTCCCTTTTCACCAGCCTCATCAGATATATCGCCAGCACCATGCTGCCTACCGACTCGGTCACTGCGGCCAGAAACAGCATCATTCCAGTGGTGGTAAGGGGTATCTCGTATTTCTCCAGCATCAGGGTGGGCCAAAAGGTCAACAAAGCATACTCCATTATGAGTACACCCAGCATGCCGATGCTCATGTACCACAGCTCCTTGTGCCGGACCGCAGACCGCAGAAGACTGGCCTCGGGCAGATTATTCGATCCATAGAGGTTCCCGGCAGTCCTCCTCTCCCTACCGGCTATAGCCCATGCCCCCGCGATCACGGAAAATACTATTCCATAGACCATCAGGG
>JADFJI010000005.1 GCA_022566235.1 Chloroflexota bacterium | reverse complement strand
ATGCTGGACCGGGGGGTAAGGACGGACATGGCCGTCGTCACCGAGCCTTTCGGCACCGATAGCGTCGCCACGGTCCACGTAGGCATAGTCCACATGGCGATTCACACCTACGGCTACTCCCGGCACATCAGCCAGCTTGAGGGGTCGGTAGACGCCATCGTAAAAATGGAGAAGATGACCCGGGCCCTGAGGGAGATGGAGATGACCTACGTCCCACGTCCCGACCTCCCCGCGATGCCGTTGCTGAACGTCGGCAGCATAATCGGAGGACGGGGCCAGGACTATGACCTGGTGGACCCCTACTACGTCTCCGATTTCTGCACCATCATCGTGGACGTTCACTTCGTGCACAGCCAGACGGTAGAGAGCATCGTGGCCGACATACGTAGGGCCCTGGCCCCACTGGCGGCCCAGGACCCGGACCTGAAGTACGAGATCGAAATTCCTGTTCCCAGGGGATTCAAGAGCTCCAGGCACCTGGTGATGGAACCGTTCGATGTGCCCCAGGACGAGTATATTGTGCAGGCGGTGGTCAGGCACCATCAGCGGGTCGCAGGCTCACCTCCCAGGACAATTGGCGCGGTGCTGCCGTTGTCCTACTCGGGGGACGACACCTGTCACCTGTGGAAGGCGGGCATACCCTGCGTCCTCTACGGGCCCGGGGGCGGAAACGATAGCGAGGAGGAGCCGGATATGTACGTCTATATAAGCGAGATGGAGCAGTGCGCCAGGGTCCTGGCCCTGACGGCCCTGGACGTGTGTAACCTGGATAGATAGAGAAGGCAGCTTTTAACCGTCACTGTTTCAGGAGGCAACATTATGGCCGAGCTATCGAATAAAAGGCTGGAGTACGATGTGCCGGCCCGAATGGGCAAGGCTTTCAGGGTGAGCAAGGGTGAGCTGATCAAGGTCATTGATGTAAAGGGGGGCCAGGCCGCCGACTTCTTCGCCTTCAACGTCGATAACATCAAGGAGTACCTGAGCGCAGAGCACACTCGCCCCTCCATAAGCCGCCTCTTTCCCCTGGAGGGTGAGGGTTTCTACACCCAGGAGCGACGCCCCATCATGACACTGGTGGTAGACCATACCCCGGGCATCCACGATATGCTCTTCGCCGCCTGCAACCCCAGTCGATACCGTGAGCTGGGGGTGGAGGGGTGGCACGCAAGCTGCGAGGAGAACCTGGGCAAGGAGATGGAGGCCATCGGGATCCCGGGGGTCGAGATTCCCCAACCGGTGAACCTGTTCACCAGCTTTCCCCTCTCCTCCGATGGAGCCATAGGGATCGCGGCCCCAGAGACCAGGCCCGGGGACTACGTGGTCATGCGGGCCGAGATGGACTCTTACGTGTGCGTATCGGCCTGCCCCCAGGACCAGAACCAGACCAACAGCGGAGTCCCTACAGAGATAAGGGTCGAGGTGGGGAGCTAGGCCTGGGGCCCTGAGCCTGAGGCGCCGACCTGCGGCCTTATCCGGCTAACCAATCGCCGGGTGCAACGTTCTCACTACGAGGGCTGTATGAGTACGCGGACTCTGATTCTATCCGCGATTCAATCGCTATATGCCCTGCGGGTATCGACTGCTATATGACCTAGGGTATCCACAAGCCTCAATGACACCTCCCATAAGCAGGGAGCCTCAATCCATACCAGAGAGGATGAAACGCCGACATGAGATATCTTAGTAGCAAATCTGTGATTGCAGTAGCATTGATAGTGGCTCTCGTCGCCATAGGCCTGGCCTGTGGCGAGGCGGCCACGCCAACTCCAGCCCCAGCCCCCGTCGCAACTTTGGCTCCTACCGCGCCAACCCCAGTGCCCCCCACTGCAACCCCCGTTCCTTCCACTCCAACCTCGGAAGCGATGGAAGAAGACCTCGTGGCGCTACTTCAGGGGAGAATGGATGCCTCCGCCTCCGGTGATGTGGACGCAGCGGTGTCTTTCTTCGCCGAGAATGCCTTTTTGCAGGGTGACGCAGGCCACTGTCGAGCGGGATGCACTGGCAAGGAAGCCATAAGGGAAGCGTTTTCGAGACCAATAGCTAGAGGTTCTTCCGGCACCTTAATTGATACCGAGGTTTCCGGTAACACCGTAACGTGGCGGGAAGAGGTAAGGGGGGGGCCTGTTTTCAACATGCTTGGGATATCGAGAATCATAGTTAGTGGTACTACGGAGTTCACCGACGGTAAGATCTCATCCCAAGTTACTCATTTTGACACCAGTGATCCTGAAACCCTTACCTTTTTTGAGTTCTTACAGGCGCAGGGACAGGTAGACGCACCAACCACCGCTCCTCAACCAACGCCTACCGCAGAGCCGGTGGCTAACAGACCCCCGACGGCCGACTTCACCTTCGATCCGTTGGAAGTCCCGCCGGGGGACAACTACACCACCGAATTCGTGTTCACCGCCACCGCCTCGGACCCTGATGACGACCCCCTGACATATCAATGGCAGTTCACCGGAGGCGACCCCAACACGGCCACGGGGCAGGTGGTATCCAGCTTCTTCCCGGGCATCGACGATTACTGGATCACCCTCACGGTATCCGATGGCAGGGGAGAGGAAGTGACCGTTCAGAAAATCCTGCTTCTTGGCACGGGGGAGACTTCGGGAGGCGGCCTGTACTAATGGGTGACCCGTCCCTGCCGGGACGGCCATAGATGACACGACTATCGATGGCAAGGGCCTGTCCTTCCTGGGAAGGACAGGCCCTTCGACACTTCGACTAGCTCAGTGCAGGCAAGCTCCCTTCGTTGGCAGGCAGGACAGGCCCCTATCCTTTAGCCCTCGCTTTGGGTTGGCTGTTGAGTCCCAATCAACGGCTATATACCGAAACTTGTTGCCCCTCGGCCTCGGTTTCCGTATGGGACTCCACAGACTATAATCAAGGTATGCGACCTCAACCTTTGCATCATGAATCAGCATCCCTTTTTCCGGGTCGATGAGTAGCCGCAACGGGGGCGCCAGCTTGATAGAGGACCAGGTCGCAGAGCTTTTGAAGTCCAGGGGGCTTACCATTTCGGTTGCTGAGGCGTGTACCGCCGGGATGATCGCCACCCGGCTGACCAGTGTGGCTGGAAGCTCCGGCTATTTCGTCGGGGGGGTCCTGGCCTACGCCAACGAGGTGAAGGAGCGGATTCTGGGGGTGCCCAAGGAGATGATGATCAGAGACGGCTCGGTGGCCGAGGCCACGGCCCTGGCCATGGCCCGGGGCGTGAAGAAGCTTCTGGGCACAGACCTGGCGGTCGCGGCCACCGGGGTCATGGGGCCTGGGGGGGCGACCCCCGCCAAACCGGTAGGCCTCTTTTTCCTGGCGGTGGCGGGCCCCGGTGATTCGGAGACGTGCAGGCGTTTCCTGTTCAGGGGCGATCGCAGTCAAAACAGAGAAGAGGCCTCGGAGGAGGCACTGAAGCTGGTGAGAGAGGTGGTAATGACCTCACCGGAGGAATCGAGGCCCCGGTAGGTCTTCAATATGCAAGCAGATGACGCTGTACTCGCGGAGATCGAGGCCCACGCCATAGAGCTGGCCAAGGGCTCGGGTCGGATACTCGAGTCCCAGTTCGGCAGCGTGATAGATGTGCAGTTCAAGTCGAAAGACAGATCTGACCCGGTATCCAAGGCCGATGTGGAAAGCGAGGAATACCTGAGAAACGCCATTAAAAAGCGATTTCCTGACCACGGCATCCTGGGGGAGGAGGGGACGAGTCAGGAGGCGGGCTCCTCAGGTTTCGTCTGGGTTTTGGACCCTTTAGACGGGACCGTGAACTATATCAACGGCCTGCCCATCTACAGCGTATCTATAGGGGTGTTGCACCTAGGGGTCCCGGTGGTTGGGTGTATCTGGGTCCCGTGGCCTGGAAAGAGCCAGGGGTCGGTGTACAACGCAAGGAAAGGCCACGGGGCGTTCTTGAACGGGACTTCCATCTCCGTAAGCAAAAACTCAACCCCTCAACCGGGACAGCTATCCATCTTTCACCGGGAGTTCAGGCTTATGTATCACCGGAATGCGGGTGGGAAATCACCGACGGGTGAGGGCCGGGGCCCGGGGAGCCTGGCCTATGAGATGGCTTTGACTTCCAACGGTGTGTTCCAATTCGCTGTCTTCTCTTCCCCCAGGATATGGGATGTGGTCGCGGGGGTAGTGCTGGTCCAGGAAGCTGGTGGCGAGGCCCTCACATTTGACCGCAAACGGCGCAGGTGGGAGAAGCTGACCAGGTTCAGCGTCTCTTCAGGTACGGCCCCGGATGGAACGGCGGAGCTCCGTAGCTGGGTAGCCCCGGTAATGGCTGGAAACGGAGAGATGGTGGACTATCTTGCTGGGTCCATGAGGCCTGGCCGGCTTCGGTGGCCTTTTGGTCGGTTCCTGGGGCGGCGACGGTAGGTCTTGGCCGGAGCAGGGATGAACTTGGTGTGTAGTAATGCTTCCAGGTGGCCTAGATGAGGGGCCAGGGCACGTCCCAGCGAGCCTGGATCTCGGGGAATACGGGATTGTGGAGGACCTCCTGCATCCTCAGGGCCAGGGACTCTATCTCCTCGTCGAACAGCACCCCTTTCAGGGTATGGGACAGGCCGCCGGGAATGTGAAACCGGGCCAGCTCCCTGGCAATTTCGTCGAGGGTCTCCTGGGGGATCGGGGCTCCTCCGAAATCCCAGATCACAGTCCTGAGCTTGTGCTCTACGCTGAAGGTCAGACCGTGATCGATGCCCCACACCTTGCCATTGAGGTCCTTGATGCAGTGCCCACCCTTACGGTCCGCATTGTTGGCTATCAGGTCGAAGGCTGCGATCCTCTTGACCTCCTGAGGATGGGGCTCCCTCAGCTCGAAGTAGGTCACCCGAGGTTCGGCGTGTATGAAGAGTTGTAACGAGCCTGTGCCGTGGGGGCCGTTCCAGATGACCGTCGGCGGAACAAAGCGCCAGCCCAGGGCCTCGCTGAGAAGGTATGCGGCGTACTCCCTCTTGAAGAGGGTCCCCGCTGGGAAGTCCCACAGGGGATTCTCCCCCTTTCTGGGCTTGTATATGCCATGGCCGATATCACGATCATCCAGGGACAGCTTGACCAGGAAGGTGTAGTTGGACCCTCTGGGGATCAGATCGCAGCTTTTGGCCGAGGCACGTCTGAGGCTTTCGCATACCTGGCTGTGGCGCTCGGGGTCTAATACCTCGGTATCCGATGCCGGCCTCGGGCGGCTTCCCCCAGGCTTCTTTGGCACGGCTATTCCAGCCTCTCCCGAGCATCGGTGGGATGCCCGTTGGAGCGCACACAGAAGTGGCCTTCGGTGTCCATAGGCAGGTGACACAGCGGGCAGAGAGGCCTTCCGGCGGCGCAGATCTTCAGGCCCTCATCGGAAAGGGTTGCCACCTGGGCGCTGGTCGCCTCGAAGATCAGGGTAGCGATCTCGGAGTCGTCCTCGACATCATGGTTCCAGAACCGGAACACACCCCTCACCTGGTCGTATTCAAGGGCCTGCTTGTCCACCTTGAACTCGATGGCAAGGCCCTCAGAACCTGTGCTAGCCTGAGGGGGCTGAGATTGAACGGTTTTCTCTTCGGCCAGGCCAAGGGTCCTCTTGATCGATAGACTGAGCTCCAGCAGCTGCTCCTTCTCCAGCCAGAGGACGGCGGACCCCGCCGGGGATTCCATCACCAGCCTGAAGGTGCGTTTCCCAGGCTCTCCTATGGCCTCGACGAGCAACTTGGATACGAGTCCTAGATCGTGGCTGGCTTGGGGCATTGAAATCTCTCTTTTGGGCAGAATCTTTCGAGCACGGTCAATCTGATTAGCTATCTATTCTAACGCCGTATCCTCCTCGGGGTAAATGACCTTGACACGCTTATTTTGCCTTTGCTTTGGGCCTGGGTATAATTAGCCATTGAGAATGCGTGATGGGAGATAGGTAAGATGCTGCCAGATTTTGCCGTAGGGAACCCGGGGTGGGAGGCGATATTCGCCACGTCCATATTCGGCGCCTCGCTGATCATCGCTGCGCTGGTCTATTTCGTCTTCAACAAGATCCTCAAGGTCCTGGCCGGCAGGACCCGGACAACCCTGGATGACCTGATCGTCAAGGCCGTTGGCCGGCCCATATTCATCTTCGTGCTGGTCTTCGGCCCCTACACTGCACTTACGGCCACCACCTACCTGGACGATCACCAGGACCAGTTGGATAGGGGGCTACTGTCCGCCGAGATCATCATCGTAGGCTACGCCATCAAGCGGGTGCTGGGCGCCCTCATAAAATGGTATGGCACCGCGATAGCCGGCAGGACGACTACATCGTGGGATGAGCGGGTCCTGCCGATGTTCCAGCGGATCTCCAACGTGGTCATCTACGCCGTGGTGCTTTTGCTGGTGCTGGACGCCCAGGGCCTGGACATAAGCCCCCTCATCGCTGGAATGGGCATAAGCGGCCTGGCATTGGCCCTGGCGGTCCAACCCACCCTGTCCAATTTCATAGCGGGAACCTACACAGTGACCGAGAGCGGCATAGGCGTCGGCGACTACATAGAGCTGGACGATGGCAAGACGGCGGGCTGGGTGGAGGAGGTGGGGTGGCGCACCACGAAAGTCAGAAACTTCTGGAACAACCTGATCATCATCCCCAACAGCAGGCTCTCCGACTCCGTAGTCACCAACTATCAGGCCCCTAACCCTGCCGTTTTCGCCTTTGTAACCGGCGGGGTAAGCTACGAGAGCGACCTGGACCACGTCGACCGCGTTGCCATGGAGGTGACCAATAAGGTGCTGAACGAAAGCGATGGGGCAGACCTGACCTATAAACCCGTCCTCAGGTTCCGGGCCTTTGGCGACTCCAACATCGATTTCATGGTCATCTTCAAGGTCAGGGGGTTTGTGGACCAGTTCATCATCAAAGACCGGATTATCCGGGGCCTCCACAGGCGGTTCGGGGAAGAGGGCATCGAGATCAACTACCCGGTGCGGAAACTGGTGTTCCCTAAGGAGTTTAATGTTAAGACCTCGCCCCTGGCAAATGTGGAACCTTCCCAGGTAGAACCTCCTAAGGTGGAACCTCCCCAAATGGAATCTCCCCAGGGAGACCCGGACTCCTAGACGGCCTTGCGTAAGCTCATCTATTCCCCCTTGCAGGGGAGGCAGTATGGTAGGCTACCGCCTTTCTCCCAGAGGGGGATAGGGGCCAATAGCCCATTCATCTTCAGGAGGTGTCCAATGGAAGCTACAGAGATGCTGACGCGTTTGCTGGATAGTAATCGAGATATGGTGGAGAAGGCCCTGGAGGGCCTGTCCGGCGAAGAGTTGGCCAATAGGCCCAACGATCAGTGCAACTCCATTGGCTGGTTGATCTGGCACATGGCCAGGGCGGAGGACGGACTGGTCGCGGCTGCTGATGGCAAGCCCCAGCTATGGGTGGAACAGGGATGGCATCAGAAGTTCGGCATGGCCTCTGACCCCGAGAACTCGGGCTTTGGGCACTCGTCCAAAGACCTGGACTCGTTCAAAGTCCCATCTGCGGATATTTTGAAAGGCTACTGGGCCGCTGCCGAAAACAGGGCCAAGGAGTACATCGGGTCTCTGTCCCCGGCCGATCTGGACAAGAAGGTGCCGGCCCTGCAGGGCGAGGGGACCACCAGTCTGGCGTCATACCTGCAAATCATCGTGAACGAGGCCATCGTCCACGGCGGGCAAGTTGCCTACCTGCGAGGCCTGCACCGGGGCCTGGGGTGGTACTTCTAGCTGGCTGGTATTGGGGTCAGTCCGTCTGCGGGATTAACTTATCTCCAGCACAGCAGCCCCCTGGATACGGCCCTCTTTGAGAGCCAGCAACGCCTTGTTGGCGGCGTCCAGGGGGAAGGCCTCCACCCGGGTCTCAATAGGTATCTCGGCTGCCAGGGCAAGCAGCTCTGCCACGTCTTGCCTGGTGCTGTTGGCTGCGCTTCGCAGGGTTTTCTCGTGGTACAGGTGTCGGGTGTAGTCCAGGTCTGGTATGGGCGACATGTATATTCCCGCCAGGGACAGGGTGCCACCCCTTTCCAGTTGCTCCAGTGCCAGGGGCACCAGGTCCCCCGCCGGAGCGAACATGATGGCGCTGTGGAGCTTCTCCGGCGCTCCGTCCCGGGCGCTACCCGTCCACACCGCTCCCAGCCTTTGGGCCAGGGCCTGATGGCCCTGGCTCCGAGAGAAGACGTAGACCCGGTATCCCCGGTGCACGGCTATCTGGATGACGATATGGGCAGAGGCGCCGAAACCATACAACCCCAGCCGCCCGCCTTCAGGAACGTCGGCCAGGCGAAGGGCGCGGTAGCCTATCACCCCGGCGCACAGCAGGGGAGCGACTTGGAGGTCGGATACCCCCGGGGGGATCGGGTAGGCGAAGTCCTGATGGACGACTGCGAGCTCTCCATAACCCCCGTCGACGTCGTACCCCGTAAAGAGGGCGTCGGGGCACAGGTTCTCCCGGTCGGAGGCGCAGAACTGACACTTGCCGCAGGTGCGGTAGAGCCAGGGGACCCCCACCCGCTCCCCGAGGTGGAAACGGTCGGCCCCACCCCCCAGGTCCTCGACCACGCCGACGATCTGGTGACCGGGGGTCAAGGGCGACTTGTGGGGGGGCAGCTCTCCCTCGATGATGTGGAGATCGGTGCGACAGACCCCACAGGCGGAGACCTTGATCCTGATCTCGCCGGGCCCCGGCCCAGGCGGGGGTACGTCCTGGAGTATGAGGGGAGCGCCGGTCACGGGGGCCGGATGCTCCAGGCGCATGGCCTTCATGGCATCCTCATCCCTCCGAGCGGTCAGCAGATGGTATCTGCACGCCCGGCTGCCTCCTAGGGCTTCAACTTAAGACGCGGCTCCAGGAGACGGGAGGGAACATTGGTGTCACGCATAAACTTTACTATGTATTGATGAAGGTCTCGGGCCACGTCCTGGTGATCCAGGATAACGTTGGTCTCCTGTCCGGGGTCGGAGGCCAGGTTGTACAGCTCCGATTTACCCTGCTCCACGGCATAGAGGAGAGACCAATCGGGCGTGGTAAGGGTAGAGACGGCATGTACCTTGGCCCGCCGCAGGATGTTGTCCACGTACTTTACGGGCTCGCCGGGATTGTTGAAGGGTTTTCCGCTGATGACGAACTCTCGCCCGGGGAGGGAGGCATCGTGGATCTTCGACAGCAACGATTCTCCTTCGACGAATTCTGGGATATCTTGGCCCAGGATATCCAGCACGGTGGGCATAACATCCACCGCAGAGGTCAGCTTGTTGTAGACCCCTGCCTCGACGCCCGGGACGTAAACTAACAGGGGGATGTGGATTATCTCCTCGTACAGGGGGTCGTGGCCCCAGCCGGCATCCGGCGCAAACGGGCCTGAGGAAGTCCCGTCGGTCCCGCTTTCATAGCTTGACTTTCCGAAATGTCCTCCGTGTTCGCCGAAGAGAAATCCGTGATCGGTGGTGAAGATGATGGCAGTCTTGTCCATCAGGCCCATGTTCTCGATGCACCTCAGCAGGTATCCCACCCACGTGTCCACCATCGTGACCTCGCCACAGTAGGTCGCGTGGGCCTTCTTGACCTTCTCCAGGGTTAACCCGGGCACCTCTTGCCAGCGAGCGTAAGGAGGATCGATGATCTCGCCGTCGTAGCCGGGCAAGTAGAGTTCCGTGTAGTAAGAAGGGGCGTCCCACGGCTCGTGGGGGTCCCAGGTGTCGATGTAAAGGAAGAAGTCCTCTTTGTAATGGCGCTCCAGCCACCTCATGGCCGAGTCGAAGGTCTGGGGAGCGGCGCGGTCCGATTCGTGACGCCAGGAGGCGCGAATGTCCCAGGACTCGTGCTTGATCTTGTTGGACACCAGGGAAGCGTCCTGGCTCGGGTTGAAGAAGAAGGCCTGAAACCCCCGGTCGAAGTTCATCTCCTCTCGAATGTCGAAGGGGGTGTCCACGGCCGCGACGGTCACGAACCCATTTTGGGCAAGGAGTTGGGCCAGGGTCACGGCGTCTGGGGGCAGGGGTTCCCAGCCCATAAATGACATGGTCCACCGGCCCGTGTGATGGTCTGCCCGGGCGGGCACCGTAGGGAAAGCCGCAGCGTAATGCCTGTCGAAGCGAGTCGCCCTGGCTGCCAGGGAGTCCAGGGCAGGGGTGTGGATGGTCTTGTTGCCATAGGCCCCCAGGTGGTCCCATCGAAAGGTATCAGCGACTATCCAGATGACGTTCATCGCCGCATCATGTTGGACATCTGCTACTCGTACACCTCCAGCATCAGGTCTGAGGGGTTGAAGCCGTTGCAGGCGTTGAAGTCCTGGGGGCAGGCGGAGCAGGCCACTAGCAGGTCCTCCAGCGCCCTGAGAATAACGTAGTCACCCGCCTTGGAGAGGGGCTCCTCCACCGAGAGGTTTCCATCGGCGTCGGGGCCGCTGTTCTGGAATATGTTGAACACCTCTGGCATCACCGGCGGGTGCACATTGAACTCGGCCAGCGCCTCCAGGCAGTTCACCTTGCAGCTCCGGTGGTCCTTTACCCCGTAGTCCACGAGGTATCTCAGGGGGTCTCAGGGGGCGTACAGCATATCATTTCGACCGACGGTATCCTCCTCCATGATCATAAACTGCTCTCGCAGGTTGTTGAATATCGGGTCTCCCACCCGGGGCCTCATGCGACCGATGGTGCTCCGCGTGTATACGCTCGATAGATAGACGGCCGGGTCCCCGGCCCTCAGGGCGAAGAAGTCGCACACCTGCTTGCCCTGAACGTCGATGACCTTGATTTTCTGCCCCTTCTTCATCTCCACCGCCCCCCCATGCCTGGCCTCTATGTGTATCTGTGCCACCATTTTGCCCAGTTCTACCATGGACGTCTCCTTTCTCTATTCCTCACATCTCTAGCATGAGAACATCGAGTCGTCAGGCCGGCCATAGTATATAGCAGATAGGGATGAATTACGGTATCGGTTACGCTAGAATGACCCTGAGAACCACGATTAGGCTTCTCAAATAAGGAGGATATCGGATGCCTACGCCCCAAGTCGACACCATAGTCCACGGAGGACAGGTGGTCACCTCAACGGACGTGTATGAGACTAGCATCGCCATAAAGGGTGGAAGGATATCTGCCCTGGGGCCCAGAGAGCTTCTGCCTCCAGCCGAGTCCTACATCGATGCCTCGGGCAAGTTCGTGCTGCCCGGAGCCATCGATGCTCACATCCACATCGATTCCCTCAAGTGCGACGACTGGCAGACCGCACCCCTGGCCGCGGCCCACTCGGGCATCACCAGCCTGGTGGCATTCTGCATCTACGACGACCTGGGCGGAGAAACACTGCCCGCGGCCATAAATCGGGCCCGGGAGGAAGCCGAGGCCTCCTCGGTGCTGGACTTCGGCTTTCACTTCATCCTCCACAACCAGCCCTACATTTTGGAGGGCCTGCCCGAGGCCTTTGGCATGGGGGTCACCTCCTACAAGATGTTCATGACCTACAAGGCCCGAAAGTATAGGATGTGCTCCGACGACTTCATATGCCAGGCAATGGACATTATCGCCAGGCACGGCGGGATCACCCAGCTCCACTGCGAGAACGGCGATATCCTTGACTATCTCCAGAACAAGCTCATCGCGGAAGGGTGTGTCCATCCCCGCTACTATCCCGAGTCCTGCCCCCCCTGGGCCGAGGAGGAAGCGGTCAACCGGGCCATCAAGATGGGGGCCATGACCGGAAGCCCCACCTACGTCGTGCACCTGAGCACCCAGGGAGGACTCGAGCGGATAAAGGAGGCCCAGCGCGAGGGCCAGCGAGTCTGGACCGAGACCTGCCCCCAGTACCTGCTTCTCACCGATGCTGAGATGGAGCGATGGGGGCCCCACGCCAAGATGGGTCCTCCCCTCCGGCCCGAGGGAGGCCCGGACTCCGAGGCCATGTGGGGCGGCCTGGAGGGGGGCTTCGTCTCCATCGTGGCCAGCGACCACTCCCCCACCACCAAGGAGAACAAGGAGCCGGGCTGGACCAACATCTTCAAGGACCCGGAGGGAAAGACCATCCCCTTCGGCACCTCATCGGTGGAGACGATGCTTCCCCTGATGTATAGCGAAGGGGTGGTGAAGCGGGGCCTGCCGATCAGCTGGATCGCCCGGGTGCTGGCCGAGAACCCGGCGAGGGTCTTCGGCCTCTATCCCCGGAAGGGGGTGATCAGGGTGGGATCAGACGCCGACCTTTTGATTATCGATGCCGACCACGAATCAACCATAAAGGCCTCGGACCTGAAGAGCAGGGCGGGAGTGACGCTGTACGAGGGGTGGAAGCTCCACGGTCGGCCCTGGATGACCCTTCTACGGGGACAGGTGGTGCTGAAGGACGGCGAGCTAGTGCAGAAGCCGGGCTACGGTGAGTTCCTGGCCTGCGGTGGCCCCACCCCACCTATCGGCGGGCCATTGAGGTGATACAGGCGAGGGCTAGCGCCTGTAGGTCATCTCGTGGCGAAGGACACCTGCGCCGTCTTGATGCCATCGAAGCTGGGGTACTTTAGGCATCCATTGCTGGTGCCGTAGAGGAAGAGGTCCCTGGTGATTTCCACATCCTGCCGGCAGTACGAAACCACCTTGTCTCTCCTACCCTCCCGCCACCATTTGACGGCCAGGGTCCCGACTCCGCTCTTGCCATGACCCAGTGTTGCCTGCGCCAGATCATCCAGCTTGATCCTGTGGCCCGTCTGGCGTTTGAAGATACTCAGGATATCTACGGTACGGCTTTGCAAGACAGAGGTGGAGCAGTACGGGTCCAGCACCCGGTAATCGAAGGCCAGGATATTGAACCCCACGATGGCAGGAAACTTGTTAAGGCAGGTCACCAGCTGGGAGACCTGGTCCTCGTACCAGTCTCGGAGCCCGTAAGTGGCGTCCCAGGTGCAGGCTACGGACAGCCCGAGCCCTTCGATATTACCCCATCCGCCTTCTACCTCATCGGCTAACCGCAGGGTCTCCAGGTCCAAAACGATGAAGTCCAGGTGATCGGGTTCCAATGCCTTAGCCTCAGCTATCTTCTCGGGTACCATAGGACATGAACGAGAGCCATTATACAGGACACCAAAGCTGGAACGTCTCGCATATTTGGGAAGCTCGTGCCTCAATCCGCAAGTAGTGAAATGGCATTCCAAGTGGGGCCGTGGGATAATAGCCTTACCTGAAGTTTAGAGGACTTTACCGATGGGTTGAAACTCTGAACACCGGCAGAGCATCTAACTTAGAAAAGAACATCCGCGAAGAAGAGTGAGTCACAGGGCAAGGCCTCCTTCCGTTTTTGGTCGCCTGCCCCGCACTACCCACCAGGAGGATTGGACAGATGGTAGTTGATGCCGCCACGGGAAAGACAAAGCCGGAGCAAGGTGGACACGTCAGCGCCCTGGATACGGCCCTGACCCAGTTCGAGGCGGTGGCGGACTTTCTGAATCTCGATGAAAATGTCAGGTGCATACTACGGGTCCCCAAGCGGGAGCTGATCGTACACTTTCCCGTTCGAATGGATGACGGCTCGATCCATATGTTCACCGGCTACAGAGTCCAGCACAGCCTCTCCAGGGGCCCTGCCAAGGGAGGCATTAGGTATCATCCTGATGTCACCCTGGACGAAGTCCGGGCCCTGGCTATGTGGATGACGTGGAAGTGTGCCGTGGTGGACATCCCCTACGGAGGGGCCAAGGGCGCCGTGACCTGTGACCCCAAGGCCCTGTCGTTGAAGGAGTTGGAGGGCCTTACCCGAAGGTACGCCTCAGAGATCTCCATCATCATCGGGCCCGAGGAGGACATTCCGGCCCCGGACATGAACACCAATGCCCAGATCATGGCGTGGATCATGGACACCTATAGCATGCATCGTGGTTACTCCGTGCCCGGGGTGGTGACCGGCAAACCCCTCAGCGTGGGTGGCACCCTCGGGAGGGTGGAGGCCACAGGCCGGGGGTGTATGAACATGGCCCGGGAGGCGGTAAAACACCTGGGATTTTCCCTGGAGGGTGCGGAGGTTGTGGTGCAGGGGTTCGGCAATGTAGGGTCCGTAGCCGCCAGAATGCTGGAGGAGCGAGGCTGCAAGGTGATAGCTGTCAGCGACGCCGTTGGGGGCGTATACAACCGCAACGGCCTAAACACCAGGGAGCTGATCCAGTACAAGGAAAACAACCCGAACTTCTGGAATAGTAAGGGCTGTGACCAGATCACCAACGCCGAGCTGCTTGAGCTTCCCTGCGATATCTTGGTCCTGGCCGCCATGGAGGGACAGCTAACCGAGGCCAACGCCCCCCGGATCAAGGCGAAGACCATTATCGAAGGGGCCAATGGCCCCACCACTCCCGAGGCCGACAAGATACTGGAGAACAATGGTGTGCTGGTGGTCCCGGACATCCTGGCCAACGCCGGCGGCGTCATAGTCTCCTATTTCGAGTGGGTGCAGGACCTCCAGTACTACTTCTGGGAGGAGCGGGAGGTGGAGAAGAGGCTGGGAACGATAATGAGGCGGAGCTTTCAACAGGTCCTGTCCTCCAGTCAGGAGAAGAAGGTAAGTATGAGGATGGCGGCCTATATCCAGGGGGTGAGTCGGGTCGTCGACGCCCACCTCGCCCGGGGCATCTATCCATAGCGATTTACCTGAAAACAGCCAGCTCATCCTTCCTGCCATGTCATACCTGAGAGAGTGGCTGATAACCTGCATACGGTCTTTACAGAGTGTTTAATAACAATTGCGACCATCCCCCTGGCCCCCTTCCCTTCGGCAGGCTCCCTTCGACGGAGCTCAGGACAGGCAGGACAGGCCTAGCCAGGAAGGGGGGAAATATTAGGTTTGTCCCGAACTCGGGACTAACCCCCGGTTCCGACTCGTCCAGATACTCTGGACTTGGCGTCTGGATACTCATCTTTTCGAGAAACTTACTAAACGGCTCGTCCTTATGTTATTGACCCCCGGCCCCTGATTTGCTACCTTCCCTCCTAGCCTCTTGCTTACGCTCGATACAGCCATGCCTGATCAAGACCGCACCCTGTCCGATCTGAAAGTCCTGGAATACGGCCAGATGGTCTCCGCTCCCTATTGTGCCAGGATGATGGCCGCTCTGGGCGCGGATGTGATAAAGGTAGAGCCTCCCACGGGAGATAAGGCTAGGGTGGCGGGGCCCTTCCCCGGGGGTGTACGCCACTCGGAGAAGAGCGGGCTATTCTTGTGCATGAACCTGGACAAGAAAGGGATAACCCTGGACCCTACCACGCCCTGCGGCAAAAGGGTCTTTCGGCGGCTCATAGAAGAGACGGACATCCTGGTGGAGAACAACGCCCCTGGCCACCTGGACTCCCTGGGACTGGGGTATGAGGCCCTGAGGGCGATGAACCCGGGCCTGATAGTGGTGTCCATAACGCCCCTGGGCCAAAGCGGCCCCTACAGCAACTACAAGGTCCACGACCTCAATATCTGGCACGCTGGAGGATGGGGATACCTCTGGAGGGAGCGAAACTCGGAGGGGGAGCCTGGAAGGCCCGTCAGGGCGCCGTCATACATGGCCTCCTTTCAGGCTGCCTACAACGCCATCACCGCTGTCCTGGGGGCCCTGTATTTCCGTGACTGTGGTGGCTCGGGCCAGCACATCGATGTCTCGGAGCAGGAGGCGATGGTTTTCGTACTGGCCAATGCGTTTCCGGTCTACAACGAGGAGAATAGGATAGCCGGTAAGAACATCGCTATACCCGCCTCGGTGCCATCGGGCGTTCTTCCTTGCGGGGACGGATACGTTCTGCTGAGCGTAATAGAGCCTCATCAGTGGAAGGGGCTGGCCGAGCTGCTGGGCAATCCGGAGTGGAGCCAGGAGGATTGGACCGGGAGTATGGAGGGCAGACGGCTGAATTTCGATATAGTCAACGCCTTCCTTTCCGAGTGGTTGGAGGGTAAACCGGTGGACTGGGTGGTGGAGAAGGCCATTGAACAGAGAATTCCCTCAAGCCCCGCCGGCCTGGGCATAAGGGAGGTAGTTGGTGATAAGCACCTGGAGGAACGGGGTTTCTTTGCCGAGGTGGAGCACCCGGTAGCCGGAACGCTTCGATATCCCTCGGTGCCGTGGCAGTTCTCAGGGACCGGGGCCTCGATCCTCAGGCCTGCCCCTCTGCTGGGCCAGCACAACGATGAGGTCTACATGGGACATCTCGGATATACCGTGGGAGAGATGGCCCGACTTCGCAGCAGCGGTGTGATCTAGAAGCAAGTGGCTTCAGTTTTGAAGCAGAGTAGGCACAATCAGGTCATGTCAAGGATGGACGTAAGGTTATTCTGGGTTCCCCTGAGTAACCGTGGGACGAATCAGTATTAGGCGGATGGGGCGGGAAGACCCCCTCTCTTCAGGTGAGCACCATTAAACAAGGGGCGTTAGCAGGCATAAGGCATGGGGCATTAGCGGGCATCAGGGTTGTGGACTTAACCTCCGCCTGGGCCGGGCCCCACTGCGTCTCCCTCCTGGCCTTTATGGGGGCCGAGGTGATCAAGGTGGAGAGCAGGGCCAAGCTGGACCTGGGCAGGTTCTATCCCCCGTACAAAAATGGTGTCCCCAATCCCGACGGCGCAGTCTGGTTCAACCAGATGCACCGCAACAGCCTCAGCGTCACCCTGAACCTGCGCACCCCCGAGGGTATAGCGCTGTCTAAGCGGCTGGTGTCCGTCAGCGACATCGTGGTGGAGAACTTTCGGGCCGGAGTGGCCGATAGGCTGGGCCTGGGATACCGGGAGCTGGTCGAGGTGAATCCCCAGGTGATAATGGCTGCGGTGTCCGGCTTCGGGGCCTACGGCCCCAGGTCACGATGGGTGACCTACGGCATGCACATATCCAACATGTCGGGGCTGATGGCCTCGGTGGGGTTCTCGGACACCGAGCCCGTATCCGATTGGGTTGAGATGCCGGACCCATCCGGGGGTGTGGCCGGAACGGCGGCGATACTGGCCGCCCTCCACTATCGCGCCAGGACCGGCAAGGGGCAGTACATAGACGTATCGGAGTTGGAGACGGTCATCGGGTTTCAGCCCCAGGGCATAATGGACTACGTGATGAACGGCGTCGAGCAGGGCCGGATGGCCAACCGGGACCAGGTGATGGTACCCCACGGGGTCTACCCGTGCCGGGGTGAGGACGAGTGGGTCAGTATCGCTATAGCAGATGAGGAGGAATGGCGGAGGTTCTGCTCGACCATTGGTAGGCCCGAGCTGGCCCGGGACCCCAGGTTCTCCCCGGCCTCGGCCCGCAGACGCAACGAGGATGAGCTGGACGCCCTCATCGCCGATTGGACCGGCCAGCGTACCAAATTCCAGGCGATGGAGACACTGCAGGCCTCGGGAGTGGGGGCCGTGGCCGCCTTCACCAACGCCGACCTATTTCACGACCGGCACCTGGCGGCAAGGGGGTTCTTCGCCTGGGACGAACATCCGCACCAGGGGAGGACCAGGATGCCGGCCCGGGCATGGCAGATGTCGGAGACCCCCCTGAGCCTCAACAGGCCCGCGCCCATGATGGGCCAGCATAACAGCTATGTGCTGGGAGAGCTCCTGGGCGTCTCAGAGGGGGAAATCAAAGAGCTGGAGAGCAGGGAGGTGGTGCGGTGATGGCTACCTGCGGCGGACGGAGGAGCGGCCGGCCCGGGCCACCGTCTCGCCCATCTGATTGACGAAGGTGTGCTCCACCACCACGAAGACCATTTCCCCGGACCTTCCCGTCTTCTTGTACACGTCGGTGACCCTGGCGGTGCAGGTGAGGAGATCGCCGGCCCTTATGGGGGCCAGGGGCTCGACCCACTGGCCGGCCATGAAGAGGGTGCCGTCAAATTTCAGGTCCAGGTCCTCGGGCTCCTCGGCTCGCAGGAAAGAGGCCACCAGAGCCGGCGGGGCGATGAGTCCCCCGTAGGGGCCTCGGGCCGCGGCCTCTTCGTCGGTGAAGAGGGGGTTGGTCTCCCCCACCGACAGGGAGAACCCCAGGATCAGGTCCTTGGTGACCGTATAGGTGGCCCGATGGTACACCTTGCCCAGGACCTCTCGATTGAACTCAAGGTTGTCTTTTTCCATTAATAGTTTCGACCATCCCCCTGTCCCCCTTCCCTTCGATAGACTCAGGACATGCCTGGCCAGGAAGGGGGGATAAGTTAGGTTTGTCCCGAACTCGGGACAACCCCCCCGCCATCCCGATGAGTCGGGATGGAATTTCCCCGAATGGGACT
>JADFJI010000251.1 GCA_022566235.1 Chloroflexota bacterium | reverse complement strand
AATCACTCCCTTTATCAGGCCCACGTTTTGCTCCCTCACGGATGCATCCTAATCGGTTAAGAGTAACAATGGGCGCGGGTCAGGCTAAGGGGGCTAGCACCTATCTCTTTTCGCCCTCCCGCAGAGGGCACGGGCCACCGCCCCGGCCTCGGAGTCCCTGCTGTCCTGTTGGCCGAATCGTTGCGCAAATTGCATAATTAGATAAAGATTGTTCCAGGGAGGCAGATATTGACGGGAAGCATTGTCAGGGTTTTGATAGCGGCCAGGGACCCGTTGGCCCGAGAGGGTCTGGCGAATCTGCTGTCACTAGAATCCGAGTGCACAGTTGTGGGACAGACCAGCTTGGATGTTGACCTGTCCTCCGACAACGAGACGGTCCATCCCGACGTTGTGGTCTGGGACCTGGGCTGGAACCCCACCGAGGCCGTGGATGGTCTTTCTGATTTCATGGAAGGTCTATCAAGCCCGGGAGAAGGTGACCCGGCGGTCCTGGCACTGGCCCCGAACGAGGCTTCGGCTGCCGAAGCTCGAAGGGCCGGGGCCCGAGGCGTGCTACTCCGGGACGCCCATGCCCCGCAGCTCGTTGCGGCGGCGGTTGCCGTGGCCCGGGGGTTGGTGGTGACGGATGTAGAGCTGGCCCAGGATTCAGGCCCCCGGAGTCCGGCGGGCGGGCCTCTGGCTGAGGGTCTGACGCCCAGGGAGCTGGAGGTGCTGGGCCTCGTGGCCGAGGGCCTGCCGAACAAGGGCATCGCCCGTCGGCTGGACATCAGCGAGCACACCGTCAAGTTTCACGTCAACGCCATCATGGGCAAGCTGGAGGCCCGGAGTCGCACCGAAGCGGTGACCAGGGCCACACGCCTCGGCTTGATCCTGCTTTAGCCCCGCCCTTCTTCCAGGTACGACCTGTCCATACGGGTAGTGTTTCCCATTCCTCCCCGTGCTAAATTTGGTGTAAAGGCGCTTTGCGTCCACGATAAGGAGGGGAAATGGGAGAGCTGCTATCAGATCTATCCGAATCGCTGGCGGCGACCGTCGAGGCCGCCGGCAATGTGGTTGTACAGGTGGATGCCCGGAAACGGCTTCCGGCCAGCGGAATCTTGTGGTCGGCCGACGGGGTGGTGGTGACCGCGCATCACGTATTGGAAAGGGAGGAGAACATAAAGGTCGGACTGCCCGATGGCGATGATGTCCCGGCTACCCTGGTGGGCCGGGACCCGTCCACCGACCTGGCTGTCCTCCGCATCGACAGCCCGGGGCTAAAAGAAGCGGTCAGAGCAGACACAAAGAGCCTGCGAGTCGGGCACCTGGTTCTCGCCCTGGGCCGTCCTACCGGCGACATCCGGGCAACCCTGGGGGTGGCAAGCGCCCTGGGTGGAGGGCGGGACATCTCCTCCGCGGGCCGGCTGGATTTCTACGTCCAGACGGACGTGGTGATGTATCCGGGTTTCTCAGGAGGCCCGCTGGTGGATGTGGAGAGCAGGGTCCTGGGGCTAAACACCTCTGCCCTGGCCAGGGGCCTCTCTTTAGCCGTACCCGTCGACACCATCGAGCGGGTGGTAAAGTCGATATTGACCCACGGCAGAATACGCAGGGGGTATCTGGGGATCGGGGCCCAGCCCGTGAGCCTGCCCGAGGCGCTGGCCAAGAATCTCGGCCAGGAGTCGGGCCTGCTACTGGTGTCGGTGGAGGAGGGAAGCCCCGCAGACCAGGGAGGCCTGGCCCTGGGCGATACCATCCTCGCGATAGACGGGCAACCTGTAAGACAGATCGATGAGCTTCGGGGCCTGCTGGGCGATGAGAGGATCGGGACCCGGGTGAAGCTACGATACCTCCGGGGGGGCCGGGCCCAGGAGACCGAGGTAACCGTAGGTGAACGCTCGTAGGAGAATAGCCTTGACCAGCCTGTTGCACCGGCTCAACTATGAGATGGCCGACACGCTGCAAAAGGCCGCCGGAAGCCTGGTTCAGGTAAGAAGCGGGCGGGGTGGCGCTGGAGCAGGAACGATCTGGCACCCCAATGGCCTGATTGTAACCAACGCTCACGTAGTGGCCCAAGGAGCGCTGCGAGTGTCGCTGCCAGATGGGACAGACCTCCCCGCCAGGATACTGGCCCGAGACGAGGGCCTGGACATCGCGGTCCTGGAGGTCGACCGGACCGGGCTGCCGACCATCGAGCCGGGGGAGTCAAAGCGCCTGAAGCCGGGCCACTGGGTCCTGGCCCTGGGCCATCCCTGGGGCGTCAGGGGAGCCGCGACCGCGGGGGTCGTCATCGGGGTCGGGTCTGAGTGGCCCGAGGGCCCATCTCAGGGAAGAGACTGGATCGCGGTGAGTATGCCCCTAAGGCCCGGCAACTCCGGAGGCCCACTTGTCGATGTCCGGGGACGGCTGCTGGGAATCAATACGCTTATAACCGGCCCGGAGGTGGGGATGGCGGTGCCGGTCCACGTGGTGAAGCGATTCCTTCGGGAGGCCCTGGGCAGCGGGCACTCCGCACCGCCAACCCGAGTATGGTAGGATTCGGTAGTCCTATCCCGGAACTGGCACAGGTGCTTCCATGCCCAATACCACCGTCCTCATATGCATCGACGGCTTCGACCCGGAGTACCTCCAGGCCTGCGAGACGCCCAACATCACCCAGCTAGGCAAGAAGGGCTTCCTCAAGACAGGCCAATCTATGATGCCCTCTGTGACCAACGTCAACAACGTGTCCCTGGTCACGGGAGAGTACCCCCAGGTCCACGGCATCAACTCCAACTACTGGATAAACCCGGACACCGGAGAAGAGACGTACCTGGAGTCCAGCGAGTACGTGCTGATTGAGACTCTCTTTCAGCGGGCCACCAGAATGGGCAAGACCAGCGTGATGATCTCCTCCAAGGACAAGCTCCGCACCCTCATCGGGGATGGGGCCACACACGCCTTCTCATCGGAGCAGCCGTTGGAGGAGGTGGTCGAGGCTATCGGGGAGCCGCCCCAGATCTACTCGCTGGAGGTCAACGGGTGGATCATCCGCGCCGCCAACCACATCATGTCGAGTCGTCAGGTAGACGTGATGTATATCGCCACTACCGATTACGCCATGCACACCTATCCGCCCGAAGACCCCCATTCCCAGAAACATATGAGCATACTTGACGATGCCATAGGAGACCTGGTGGAGGCCCACCCGGACATCACCCTGATGATCACCGCCGACCACGGCATGTCCACCAAGACCCGCATGGTCGATATAAAGTCGGCCCTGGAGGGCCGGGGGATAAAGGCCAACCCGGTGCCGATAATCAAGGACCGCTACGTGGTGCACCACTCTAACCTGGGCGGGTGCATGTTCGTATATCTGGACCGGGGTGACGTAGATGAGGCGATGAAGGTGCTGCAAGGCACCCCCGGAGTCTACAGCGCCATCGGCCGGGAAGAGGCAGCCTCTCGATTCAAGCTGCACCCGGAACGGCTGGGCGATATCCTGGTCAACGGAGAGAAGGACGTGGTATTCGGGGACCCGTCCCAGGTTGAGATGCGGCCCGGCCTCCGGTCTCACGCCTCGGTCCACGAACGCAGGGTGCCATTGATCGGCTATAACGGCGATTTTGATTCCTTCGACTTCCAGGAGAACAGGGACATGGGGCGCTACATCTTCGAGAAGGTGCTGCTTTAGCAGTGTGCTGAATCCCGACAAGTCCCGAGTATCGGGACAAGTCGGGACGACCATCCCTTCGATAGACCCAGGACAGGCCCCCTGACCCCCTTCCTGGCCAGGAAGGGGGCAGAAATTATATTTGTCCCGAACTCGGGTCAAACTCTCGGCAATCCCGACACTCGGGACACACTCCCCATATTTCAACAGCCTGTTAGAGCTCTTGAACTCCGGGATTTGACGAGCTTGTAACGCCCTTTTCCCAGCCTCCCACCCACATATGTATTAATTGGGGGGCTCCGCT
>JADFJI010000250.1 GCA_022566235.1 Chloroflexota bacterium | reverse complement strand
GACTCGGCGTCGGGACACTCTCTGTTTGGCTTGTTGCAGCTTTGCGTGGGCTAGGTTGCAGATTGTGAAACCTCTTTACCGAGCAGCCGGCCTTCTTGCGCCTTTTCTATGGCTGCGGGCGAGGTCCAGGACGAGCAGCTCCAGGACGAGCCTCTCGGGGGTGTCGCTGGTCTTGAGGGTCAGATCGGAGGCGAGTACTTTCTCGTAGGCCTGGGCCAGCTCGGGCAGGTCGTACAGCCGGGACTGGTCCAGCACTTTGCCCAGGGCGTAATCGTTGAAGACGCCGAGCCTCGGGCCCATTTCTCTTTCCGGCACCCTTTTTTTTGAGAGGTCTATGGACAGAGCGATCAGGCGGAACTGCCGGACGATCATGGAGAGGATGCGGTAGGTGGTTTCACCGGCGTCCAGCAACAGGCCAAGCTCTCGACAGGCCCTTTCTGACTTCCCTTCGATGATGGCGTCTACCAGGGCGAAGATGTTGGAGTCCCTGGCGCCGGCGACCAGCTTTTCGATATCCTTCTCGTCGATCTCCCTACCAGCGGCATACAGGGAGAGCTTCTCTATGTCATGGGCCAGGTTCCAGAGGGAGCCCCCCGAGACCCGGGCCAGCAGGCGTAGGGCCTCGGGCGATATGGCGCTCCTTGCGCCGGCCACCCGGCCTTGAATCCATTTTTGGAGCTTGTACCCCTTGAGGGGAGGGAACTCGGCCACCTTTCCCAGGGGCGCCAGGAGTCCAAAGAGGGAGTTGTCGGGGTCCAGGGGCCCGTCGGTGAAAACCAGGACTGTGGTGGGGGACATGGCGGAAAGGGCCTCCGGGAGGGAACTCCACTCCCCCAGGTCCCGGGCAGGCTTCCGCCGGCCGCCTGCGCGCCTCCGGCCCCGGGCCTGTTTGTTGTTCCACCGATTGAGCAACCCTTCGACGATGACCAACCGGTGCTCGGATAAAAAGGGCACGGTGTTGACCAGGGTGGTCAGTTGGTCCGGCGTCGCCTCGGACCCGTCCAGGACGGTGGTGTTGGCGGAGAGGAACTCTGCGGGGCCCAGCCCGGCCTTGAGAAGGTCCAGGGCCTCGCGGCGGGAGAAATCGTCCTCTCCGTGGTAGATGTACAGCACTATGCCAACTAGTACCTGACTGCGGAAAACCGCCTTATAAGGTCTGCCCCGGATTGGGGGCGCACTCGTGATCTTCTACCTACTGAGCAATCACCCTGTATCCCCCGTTTCCTTCGTCAGGCTCAGGACGGGCCTTTTCTGGAAGGGGGGGAAGAAAGAATCTGATCCCGACAAGTCGGGACAGACCCCCCCATCCAGATACATCGGGATGGACTTCCTATAACAGGAATATTGAACCCCCTTTTAGGAACTACCTTCCCGCCTCGAAGGTGACGGGGGGTCTTGGTGGGGCTGGAGGCCATGTTAGCACAGGAGAGGTCGAGACATAAGTGGCGGCGGAGATGGTCATTGACCCTTGGAGGTGGTGTAAGCAGATTGCCTAGGAAGATACGGCTAGCTCGGGTGCGGCCTCGGGGGCAGTGGGTTTTCTCACCATGAACAACAACGCCGCGCCCATGAAGAAGGCCCCGGCAAATATGAGGAAAGCGTTGCGATAGTCGCCGGTGGTATCGAACATGAAGGAGGCGAAAAGCGGAGCGCCGGCGAAGGAAACGACGTTGGTTGCGGTGATGAAGCCTCTTATGGCTCCCAGAAAGGATCTTCCAAAATAGTTGGCCCACAGCAGAGAGATCAGAGGATCGAAGCCACCGATACCAAGGCCGAAAACGACGGCATAGGCGAAGGCCATAGGCGTGCTCACGTTCACTAGCAAGATCATGCCGGTGCCGCACAGCAGTTGCATGGCGATGGTGGTGAACCTGGGATTTGTCCGATCCGCCAGGACGGTCCAGGGGAGCTTCCCAAGCAGGGAAAAGATGACAAGAGCCAAGACCGCGCCATCGGCCAGGCTGGAGTTGGGGAGCTCGTCGTCCAGATATGCCACCTGGTTGACCACGGTCCCGATGATACCGGCGAGGCTGAGGTTGTTGGCCACCAAGAGTATCCAGAAAGGGCCTGTTTTCATGGCCGTCCTGAGGGTCCAGTTGGGCTCGGCCTCGCCGGCCGTGGGCGTCGATACCGGCTCCGAGGGCCAGGTTGGAGGGGCTTCGTCACCGTCGGGCCTGAGGCCCATGTCCTCGGGCTTGCTCCTCATGATCAGAGCATTGGCGGGGATGACGATGATAGCTACCAAGATGCCTAGGATCAGCCAGGTGTCTCGCCAACCGACGGAGTTGACCAGGACTCGGGTGAAGGGCAGGAAGACGAGGCCTCCGACGGAGATGCCCATGCTGCTGATGGTCAGCACCATTCCCCGGCGTCTTATGAACCACTTGCTTACGGTGGTGGCGCTGAGCATGAAGGGGGGATCGTGGAGAAGAATGGCAGCTATTATCCCTATGAACAGGTATAGATGCCACAGCTCTTGGGCTGTGCTGGCCAGGGCTATTCCCAGGGCCCCAGTTAGCCCCATGAACACGGCGAATAATCGGGCCCCGTGCCTGGTATCCAGCCAGTAGCCGACCAGGGGAGCCGTGAGGGTGGAGACGATAATGGTGATGGTAAAGGCCCATACCACCTGGGTCCGGGTCCAGCCCAGGGAGGGGTCTTCCGTCATCGGTTTTATCAGGACGGCGAATGCGTAGGTGCCTACGCCTACGGCCATAAAATTATTCAGGAAGCCCAGCCCAACGATCCGCCACCCGTAGAAGTGGGCCTTCTTCCTGGTAGGCGGGGCTACTGCTGTCACTCTCTGGCTATTCCTTATCGTGCCCTAACAATCTCATCGTCTTTTTGCTCATCGATTTCTGGAGGGCAGGCGTTATGGGTGTCCAGGGCCTTCTTGAGACTATTGGGCAATGGGGCAGAATCTGTGGTCGTTAATCTTATCACTAAGTTGCCAGGGGGTGCGCAACGGCGGTTTCCCCTCAGCTTGCTGCCTTTGGCATGATCTGTACTTGATGCCTTCTGCATCCTGAGTTGGATTACAGTCGCTCATTCTGAATCCGCCGAAGGAAGAACGATATGGCTTAATAACCAATGATGCTAGTTTATGCAGTGTTCACAACCGACTCCAAGACGACCATTTCATGTCATTCCGACCTCGATTTATCGGGGGAGGAATCTGGGGTGGAGCCCTTCCTTTCTCTCTATATAGGAATTGCCCTACCACCCCAGATTCTTCGTCGCTCCGCTCCTCAGAAAGACAGACTAACTGGTCTCGTATGACTTGTAGCGTGGGCCCAGCAGACTAGCCCCAAAGATTAATAGGAATCTCCCATGCCAAGTTGCCCCGCCGCCACATAGAGTGTAAATCGTACTACATCATCGATTCCTTCCCCCCCATACAGGGGGAGGGGGCTGTACTTACGGGTATTTTCTCAGGAATGACAGAAAGTGGGGGGTATATGCGCCCCGCCCCAGATTCTTCGTCGCTCCGCTCCTCAGAATGACAGACTAACTGGTCTTGTATGACTTATCCCGATACTTGGGACTTATCAGGATTCAGAATGACAGGGAGGGCATGATTGCGGTCTGGGGGCTTATTTTACCGTTGGGTGGGTAGGGGGGCCACCGGGGCCGCGGAAATAGGAGATAGGGAGGGGAAGGGAGGGCGCCTGGCGAAAAGCATCAAGATCGCGGAGAAGAGAAATAAGCCGAGGAAGATGCTGAAGGAGACGGTGTAACCGCCGGTGACATCGAACATGACGGCAGCGAACAGGGGCGCCGCAGCCTGACTCAGAAAGGCAACGGGGGAAGTGACCCCTCGGATGGAGCCGAGGAACTCCCTCCCGTAATAATCGCCCCAGACCAGGGCCGGCAGTGGGGAGATCCCTGAAATCCCGGTCCCGTAGATGGCGGCCCAGAGGATTAGCATCCAGAAGGAGTTGGCGTTGATTAGGAGGAGCATAGCCAGCCCCGGTACGGCATAGGTAAAGGCAGTGGTGTACCGGA
>JADFJI010000249.1 GCA_022566235.1 Chloroflexota bacterium | reverse complement strand
CGCACCTATGGCGCTCAAGTACACCAGCCTTTTTACCCCTGCGCCCCTGGCTGCCTCCACCAGGTTCCGGGTGCCGATGTGATTGGTTCGCTCGAAGGTGTTTGTCCCCTGCTCCCGGATGATGCCCACCGTGTGCACCACAGCCTCCACGCCCTCGCAGGCGGACATCAGTGAGGCGGGGTCTGCGACCTCGCCCCTGTGGACCTGGACTTGGAGCCCTTTCAGGGGGCTGAGGTCTGACGACCCTCTGACCAGGCACCGGACTTCCTGTCCCTGCTCCACAAGCCTGGAGACGATCCTTCTGCCGATGTATCCCGTAGCGCCTGTTACCAGGATCACCTGCTCACCTCCCCCTATGACATGAAAAGTGGTGCGAGGGTAGCAAAGGGCCATGCCCGTGTCAACGAACACCTGCCGAGGGTGTTTAAAAACAGTTCGACCATCTCACTGTCCTCCTTCTGGGCCAGGATGGTGGAAAGATTAGGTTTGGGGGGTGAGGCTCTCCGCCTACGACGCTCTCGAAATTGGTCTAAAAATGGGTCATGCTAGGAATGGGCCCCCAGCCCTGGGTGCTATAATGGCCTCGAATCCCGTGCCGAAGGGAGCTTTTGTACACACACCTTCACCTGCACACGGAATACAGCCTCCTCGACGGTCTATGCCGCATCCAGCCCCTGATGGAGAGGGCTCGGGCCCTGGGCATGGAGAGCATAGCCGTCACCGATCACGGCAACCTATACAGCGCTGTAGATTTCTACTCTGCCGCCAAAGACTTTGGCCTTAAGCCGATCATCGGGTGCGAGGCCTATGTCGCCCCTGCCCACCGCGAGTCCAGGACACCGGGAGACAAGTCTCCATACCACCTTACCCTATTGGCGAAGAACGATGTGGGTTACAAGAACCTGATCCAGCTCATCACCAAGGCCAACCTGGAGGGGTTTTACTACAAACCCCGGGTTGACAGGGAGCTTTTAGAGGAGCATCACGAAGGCCTGATCGTCCTCTCGGGGTGCCCCACGGCTGAAATCCCACGGCTTATTCTGGAAGGCCGGACCGATGACGCCATCCAGAGCGCCAAGTGGTTCAGAGAGGTCTTCGACGACTATTACCTGGAGATTCAGTATCACGACCTCGATATGCTGACGGCCATAAACAAGGGGCTGGTATCCATAGGTGGAGAGCTTGGCATACCCCTGGTCGCCACCAACGACGTTCACTATATCCATCAGGCTGATGCCGTCGTACAGGACATCCTCCTGTGTATCCAGACCAATACGACCGTTCTGGACGAAAAGCGGTTGAAGATGTCCGACGACTCCCTGTACCTCAAGACGCCCCAGGAGATGGCGGAGCTCTTCTCCGACTTCCCGGAGGCCATCGAGAACACCAACCGGATAGCCGACTCCTGTAGCATCACAATGGAGTTCGATCGTCTGAGACTTCCCCTCTATGAAACGCCGAACGGCGAGGATGCGGATGATTACCTGGAGCAGCTGTGCAATGAGGGCCTGCGGAGGCTCATCCCCGACGCCGCGGAGGATGTCCAGCGGCGTCTGACCTACGAGCTGGACGTGATACGCCAGACCAGATTCGCCAACTACTTCCTGGTTGTCCGGGACATCATCGGGTTCACACGCGAGAGTCACATTCTCTTCGGGGTGAGGGGCAGCGCGGCCGCAAGCCTGGTGCTCTACTGCCTCGGCGTGACCGATATAAATCCCCTGGCCTACCGGCTGGTCTTCGAGCGTTTCCTCAACCTGGAACGGAAGGAGATGCCCGACATCGACCTGGACTTCCAGGACGACCGGCGCGACGAGGTGATCGCCTACGTTACCCGTAAGTACGGCGCCGACCACGTGGCCCAGATCATAACCTTCGGCACCCTGGGGGCCAGGGCCTCCCTAAGGGACGTGGGCCGGGCCCTGGGGATGCCCTACTCCCTGGTCGATAGTGTGGCGAAGCAGGTCCCCTTCGGCGTCCATTCCATTGCAGAGGCCATGGAGGCCAGCCCCGAGCTTGCCGGACTGTATGAGCAGGACCACGCCATCCAGAAGCTCGTGGACATGGCCAAGAAGCTGGAGGGAGTCGCTCGTCACGCCAGCACCCATGCAGCGGGGGTGGTGATCTCCCAGGAGCCCCTCACCGACTACGTGCCTTTGCAGCGTGGGTCCAAGGGCGGTGCGGAGGACATACCCGTCACCCAGTTCGCCATGGCACCAATAGCCAAGCTGGGGCTCCTGAAGATGGACTTCCTGGGGCTTGTAAACCTCACTATCCTGGGCAGAGCCCTGGAGATCATCGCGCGGCATACGGGCAAGAAGATGGACTTGCAGGATATCCCACTGGACGACAAGAACACCTTTCGCCTCCTGTCCACCGGCGAGACCACGGGGATATTCCAGTTGGAAAGCGGTGGCATGAGGCGCTACATCAAGCAGCTGAAGCCCAATACCGTGAACGATGTGGCCGCCATGATCGCGCTCTATCGCCCCGGGCCCATGGAGCACATCTCCACCTTCATCAAGGCCAAGCACGATGAAGAAAGCGTCGTCTATCCTCATCCGTCCCTGAAGGACATCCTCGAGGAGACCTACGGGGTCATCGTCTATCAGGACCAGGTCCTTCTGATCCTCCAGACCTTCGCCGGCTACACCCTCGGCCAGGCCGATGTGGTGCGGAAGGCCATGGGCAAGAAGATCGCCTCCCTTATGTTGAAGGAGCGAGAGAGATTCATCGAAGGGGCCGTGGTCAAGGGCTTCACCAGGGACCTGGCCGGGCATATGTTCAACCTGATCGAGCCATTTGCAGGGTACGCCTTCAACAAGGCCCACAGCGTAAGCTACGCAATGATCTCCTACTGGACGGCCTATCTAAAGGCCAACTACCCGGCAGAGTTCATGACGGCCTTGCTGAGCTGCCATCTGGGACAGGCGGACAAAACCGCGTCCGCGGTGGAGGAATGCCGTAAGCTCAAGATTCCCGTCCTGGCCCCGGATGTGAACCGGTCGGGGCTGGAGTTCACCATCGAAAGTAATGGCGATGGGCATAACTCTATAAGGTTCGGGCTCGCAGCCGTCAAAAACGTGGGCCCGGGCGCCGTGAACCCCCTTCTGGAGGCCAGGGAATCGGAAGGGCCCTTCAAGTCTATCGAGGACCTGTGCCGCAGGGCCGACCTGCGGAGCCTGAACAAAAGGGCGCTGGAGAGCCTGATAAAGGTCGGGGCCCTGGACTCCCTCGGTGATAGGGGCACGTTGCTGGGGGGTGTCGAGCGGATACTGTCTATGTCTCAGAGGGAATGGAACCTGAAAGGCTCGGGGCAGACCACCATGTTCGATCTCTGGGGCTCAACGGTTGCCATCCCCCTGTCCTCTTTGCAGCTGGACGAAGCCCAGGTTCAAAGCAGCGAGAAGGAACAGTGGGAGATGGAGCTCCTCGGGGCCTCTCTGTCCGAGAGCGCCATCAGCCGGGCCCACAGGAGCTTATCCAACAACGTCGGAAATCTGTGCGGCGAGATCGATATCGAGATGGTGGACAAAAGGGTGTCCCTGGTGGGCCAGGTGGCCTCCTTCCGAGTCGGCACCACCAGGAAGGGGGACCCGTTTGGCGCGGCGGTGCTGCAGGACATGACCGGCAGCGTTGAGGTGATGGCATGGCGGGAGGTGTACGAGCGGACCCATGACCTGTGGACCGAGGGTGCCATCCTCAAGATAGAGGGCAAGGTGAGGGCGCGCAACGGGGACAGGATATCCGTCCACTGTAGCAATGTGCAGAAATTCGAGCCCCCGTCGGACGAGCCGGAAGAGGCCGAGTCGAACCTTCCCCTGGATGGACAAAAGCCCCTGGAGACGGTGCAAGGTCTTGTGTCCCAGGCCCCAGCCCCGGCCTCAACTCAGGCCCCGGCCTCAACTCAGGCCCCGGCCTCAACTCAGGCCCCGGCCTCGACCCCGGCCCCGGCCCCGACCCCCGCCCAGGCCCCTGCCCAGGCCCCGGCCCCCACTCACCCCCACG